>CALCWL010000428.1 GCA_937906285.1 uncultured Rhodanobacter sp.
CGCCTTGATCGTGATGCCGCGCTCGCGCTCGATCGGGTTGTTGTCCAGCACCTGTGCTTCCATCTCGCGGTCAGCCAGACCGCCGCAGATCTGGATGATGCGGTCGGCCAGCGTGGACTTGCCGTGATCGATATGGGCAATGATGGAGAAGTTGCGGATCAATTCCATGGAGCGCGAGCGGCCTTTCGGTCGTAAGTCAGCCGCCACGCACCATGCATGACGACGCGTCGCCCGAGAGCGACGCCAACCCCGCATTATCGCATGGAAGACCCGCTTGGCAGGCACCCGCGACTGACGGGCGCCGCCCCCGCGGGACGGCGCCCCTGCTGGGAAAGATCCGGCTACTTGCCGTCCGGCACGGTCAGCCCGATGAACTGGCTCTGGTCGCCGCGGCGTACCAGCAGCAAGACCGTGCTGCCCGCCTTGACGTCCTTGGTGGCCGCCTCGAACTCGGCCACGCTGCCGATCTTGCGCTGGTTGACCATCAGGATCACGTCGCCGGCGCGCAGGCCCGATTGCGCCGCCACCGGCCCGGTGATGTCGTCAATCACCACGCCCTGCCCGTCCTTCAGTCCGAGCTGCTTGCGGGTATCGTTGTCCAGCGACTGCACGCTGAGACCCAGCGCGGCCGAACCGGTGCGCGCCGCGGGCGAGCCGGCGCTGCGGTTGTCCACCGCATTGCCGTCGCGCCTGGCCTCGCCGATGGTCACCTGCACGGTCTGCTTCTTGCCGTTGCGCAGGATCTCCACCGGCACCTTGCTGCCGGGCTTGGTCATGCCCACCAGCGGCGGCAGGTCGGCGGCCTGCTGCAGGTCGTGGTTGTTGTAGGCCAGGATGATGTCGCCAGCCTGGATGCCGGCCTTGCCCGCACCGCTGTCGGGGTCCACGTCGACCACGGCCGCACCGACGCCGTTGTCGAGCTTGAACGCCTTGACGATGTCGTCGCTGACCGGCTGCACGGTCACGCCGAGCAGGCCGCGCGACACGTAGCCCTTAGTCTTGAGCTGCTGCACAGCGTTCATCGCCACGTCGATCGGGATCGAGAACGACACGCCGAGATAGTCGCCGGTGTTGGAATAGATCTGCGAATTGATGCCGACCACCCGGCCCTGCAGGTCGAACAGCGGGCCGCCGGAGTTGCCGCGGTTGATCGGCACGTCGGTCTGGATGAAGGAGGTGTACGGCTGGTCGCGCTGGCCCAGGTTGCGGCCCACCGCGCTGACGATGCCCTGGGTCACGGTGTAGTCGAAGCCGAACGGCGAGCCGATCGCCAATACCCACTGGCCCGGCTTCAGGCTGCGCGAGTTGCCGATGGTCACCGTCGGCAGCGCATCGCCGGCATCGACCTTGAGCAGGGCGATGTCATAGGTGGGGTCCGTGCCGACCACCTTGGCGGTCAGCGTCCGCCGATCCTGCAGGCGCACGGTGACCTTGTCCGCATGGTCGACCACGTGGTTGTTGGTAAGGATGTAGCCGTCGCTGGAGATGATGAAACCCGAACCCAGCGAGGTATGCCGCTGCTCCTCCGGCGAAGGCAGCATCGGCATGCCGAAAAACCGCCTCAGCATTTCGGCGCCCGGATCGCCGGGCATGCCTCGCGGCAGTTGGCCCTGCATGCGCATCGAGCGATTCGGTTCGCCGGTGTACTTCGCCTCCACGTGCACCACCGCGGGGGCGTTCTGTTGCACGATGCCGGTGAAATCCGGCAGCGCCGCGGCGGGCGCCGGCTGGGCCCGCACGCCGCCGACCCCGGCCAGGCCCAGCAGGGCGCAACAAGCCAGCGTACGCAAGATGGAATGATTCATGACTCCTCCTTGGGTTTGAACTGCAGCCGGCGCGAGCCGGCGATCGAGAGACGGCGCGACAAGCGTGCCGCGGCGCAGTCGAGCGGCCGAACGGTGCCCTCGGCGCAGGCGCCGACGGGACATCCGCATCAACGGGATTTGCCGCGGACCTTCACTCGCCCGACAACCTCAGCGCCGGCCGGCAGGCGCCTGATGCGAAGCGTCCGGCGCCGGATCGAGCAGCAGCAGATAGCTGCCGTCGTTGTTGTCCAGGGTGCGATAACGATGCATCGCCGGGTAGGTCGACAACTGCCGCGCAGCACGGGACTGGCTGTCGTCCAGCGGCGCGCCCAGGGTGGCCGAAGCCTGCTGGCTGAGCAGGCCGGCGGCATTGCCGCTGAGCCACGGCGGCACCGAAGGCGGCGCTGCCGGCGTGCTCGCCGGCGTCGACAGGGTCACCTGGCTGGTCCCCGCCACCACGGCGGAGTCCACGCGTCCGGCATCGCCCGCCGGCTGGGTGATCATCAAGGCCGCGGCGGCCACGCCGGCGGCGATCACGCCACCACCGGACCAGCGCAACCAAGCGTGCCGTCGCGACGGTATCGCGGCCGCCACCGTCTCCTGCTCGATCGCCAGCATCACCCGCGCGGCAAACCCCTCGGAGGCGCGCACGGTGATCTCGCGACGCAGGCCGTCGCGGGCGAAGTGATAGCCCGACCAGGCCTGGCGCAACGCGTCGTCGTGATCGAGCCGGCGCAGCAGGAAACGCAACTGCTCCACCGGCAACTCCCCGTCCATGCTGGCCGAAAGATTTTCGCGGGCGTCCTGGTGGGTCTGTGCCTGGTTCATGTCGGGTCCTCGCGGCCGGACAGCAGCGGCCGCAGCTTTTCGTCGATCGCCTCACGCGCCCGGAAGATGCGCGAACGCACCGTACCGATCGGGCAGCCCATCGCTTCGGCGATTTCATCGTAACTGAGGCCATCCACTTCACGCAGGGTGATGGCGGTCCGCAGTTCCTCGGGCAGGGCTTGGACAGTGGAAAACACCGATTGTTCAATTTCCTGGCGCATCAGTTCGCGCTCGGGGGTGGCGCTGTCGTGCATGCGCTCGGCCCCGGCCATGAACTCGGCATCGTCGGCGTCCACGTCGCCGGAGGGCGGCCGTCGCCCCATTGCCACCAGGTGGTTCTTGGCGGTGTTGACCGCGATCTTGTACAGCCAGGTGTAGAACGCGCTGTCGCCGCGGAATGAGCCGATCGCACGCCAGGCCCGAATGAAGGACTCCTGCGCGATGTCCTCGCACTCGGCATGGCTGCGCACGTAGCGGGAGATCAGCCCGATCAGCTTGTGCTGGTACTTGCGCACCAGCAGGTCGAAGGCGCGCTTGTCCCCCTGCTGGACCCGCTCGACCAGCGCGCGGTCCAGTTCGTTTTCGCCCATGCGGGCCGTATCCATCGTCAATGCCGTCATCCGCTGAGGGTGCCTGGGGTGAGCTGAACCCGGCGCTCAGACCACGAGCGCTCCACCGAGTTCAGTGTAGCCAACCGCCGCGCCAGCTTTCGTTATGGGGCCGTCTGCAGGCGGCTCAAGCCGGCTCGGCCTGCCGCACGTCCAGCAGACGCTGGCGCTCGGCCAGCATCTTCTCGAAGCTGACCGGTTGCAACGGTCGGCAGAACAGGTAGCCCTGCAGCTCGTCGCAATGATGGTTGCGCAGGAATTGCAGGTGCTGTTCGGTCTCCACCCCTTCGGCCACCACCGCGCGATTCAGCCGGTGCGCCATCTCGATGGTGGCCCGCACGATCGCCTCGTCGTCGGGGTCCACGCCGATGTTTCGCACGAAGCTCTGGTCGACCTTGATGCGGTCGGCGGGCAATCGCCGCAGGTAGTCCAGCGAGGCGGCGCCGGTGCCGAAATCGTCGATCGCGATGTGGCAGCCGAGCCGGTGCAGCGCGTTGAGGTTCTCCACCAGGTTCGGCGCCGCCTTGATGCTGATGCTCTCGGTGATCTCCATTTCCAGCAGGGTGGGATCGAGCCCGGTCTCGCGCAGCGCGCGCGCCACCATCTCCAGCAACTGCGGCTCCATCAACTGCACGGCCGACAGGTTGACGCCCAGGCGCAGGCGCAGGCCGTAGCGCTGCTCCCACTCGCGCGCCTGGCGGCAGGCGGTATGCATCACCCATTCGCCGATCGACACGATCAGCCCGGTCTCCTCGGCCAGCGGGATGAACACGGCGGGGCTGATCATGCCCAGTTCGGGGTGCTCCCAGCGCACCAGCGCCTCCATGCCCACGATGTCCTCGGTCTCGGCGTTGACCTGGGGCTGATACACCACGCGCAACTCGCCGTTGCCTTCGGCGTGGCGCAGGCGCGTCTTCAGCGCCATGCCGTGCTGGCGCGCGTACTCGGGGCTGACCTCGTAGATCTGGAAATTGTTGCGGCCCTTGTGCTTGGCCGAATACATTGCCTCGTCCGCATGCTTGAGCAGGGTATCGGCGTCGTTGGCATCGTCGGGGAAAAAGCTCACCCCCATCGACACGGTGACCTGCAGCTCGACGCCGTCCTCCAGGAAGATCGGCGACTCCATCATCTGCACGATCTTCTCGGCCACGCGCAGCACGTCGTCGTTCTTGACGATGTGGCGCAGCACGATGGTGAACTCGTCGCCCGCATAGCGCGCCACCGTGTCGGAGGCGCGGATGCTGCCGCGCAAGCGCTGGGTGACGGTGCGCAGCACCTGATCGCCGGTGGCATGGCCGTAGGTGTCGTTGATGGCCTTGAACCGGTCCAGGTCGACGAACAGCAGGGCGAAGCACTCGCCGTTGCGGATCGCCTCGCGCAGGATCGCCTCCAGCCGGTCGTTGAACAGCAGACGATTGGGCAAGCCGGTCAAGGCATCGACCAGGCCCTCGGCGCGCCCCTGCTCGCGGGTGCGCTGCAGTTCCAGCGTGCGGGCAAAACGCGCCGCCGCGCAACGCAGCACCGGCTCGACCACGGCCATCTCGGCGAAGCCACGGCGACTGCCGGCGAGCACGGCACCGAGCACGCTGTGCCGTTCGTCGTACATCGGCAAGCCGACGAAGCCGGCCAGATCCAGCTGCTGCAGCAGCGGATCGACCGCCGCCAGCTTGCCGGCGTCGGTCTGGTAACGCATCGCCTGCCCGCCCAGCACCAGCTGCAGCGAACTCTGCAGGTAGCCCGGCGGCCACTGCGCGTGTTCCTCGCGGCTCAGTTGCAGGATCTGGGTGGCGGCGTCGGCCGTCTCCGGCCGGATCGACCACACTGCGAGATAGTCCAGCGCCAGCTCGTCGAACAGCAGTTGCGCACAGGCGGACTGCGCGTCGACGCCACTGCTGGAGGCGAACAGGCGCGACAACAGCGACAACGCCGCCTCCGGTCGCAGATCGGCGCGATCGCTGCGAAACTGCAGCGCCAGTGCCGCACTGCCGCCCAGCTCGACCCGCCGCGCACTCACCTGGCCGGTGTCGTAGCCCAGCGACGACTTGCGCCGGGCCGGATGCCAGCGGCGATCCGCGTCGTTGAAAATGGCGGCCGACGTGCCGCCCTCGACCTGCACCGCCTCGGCCAGCGCCAGCCCGGCCCACTCGCTAGCGGGCAGGCGACTGTGCCGGATCACGCCCGGGCTGACCTCAAGCAGACACTGGCTCTGCAGGTCGACCATCAGCCATTCGCCGCCGCTCTCCTCGAAGGCCCAACGCCAATCGCCGGCCGCGCCCCAAGCCATCGGGACCGGGCCAGCGGCAGCGGTGACCGGCAGGCGCTGCCAGCGCGCGACCAGTTCGGTGGCGATCTGTCCGGCACAAAGCCAGTCGGCAATTCCCGGCGGCAGGTCGGCCGGGCTGCATGAGGCGCCATCGGCCAGCACCACGATCAGCGGCGCATCGGCCGCACCGGGCAGCCGGTGCAGCTGTTCGCAGGCAGCGCAGGCCTGGGCTTCGTCGCCGTCCAGCACCAGCACCATCAACTGCAGCGGTTCCTGCGCGGCATTGCCCTCCAGCAGGATCGCCGCGTGGGAGATGTCGCGCGCGGAATGGAGCCGCGCGTAGCCGGCACGGTCGAGCGCGTCGAACAGCGCACGGCGCAGGTCGCGCTGGGCGGCCACCAGCAGGATGCCGGCATTCATGCGTGCGGCCTCATGTCAGCCAGCGGCCATCGCGCAGGCGCAGCTGGCGCGGCTTGCCGTCTTCGGTGCTGACCTGGGCCGCAAGGTCGCCCAGGTGGGCTGCCAGCGCCGGCGGCGCGTCCACCAGCACCACGCGCCTGAGGTGGCCCTTGGGCGCCCGTGCCAGCTGCCGCAACAAAGCCGCATCCACCGCCGACAAGGGCAACTCCACTCCGCGCAGGAAATAGACGCCGAAATGCATGCTCTGCTGCATGTAACGCAACGCATTGCCGAGTCGCTCGCAGTCCGGCACCCGCGCGTGGGCCTCGCGCAGGCTGCCCAAGCCGGTGTCCGGTTGCCACAGGTACACCGCCTGGCCGCTGTGCCTGGCCAGTACGCGCACCTGCTCGATCAGTGCTTCGGCATCCTTGCTCTGCAACACGACCAGGCCACTCGGCGCGGTCAGGATGCGTTCGAATATCTCGGCGCCAGCCTGGGGTACGGCGGAGGCCATGGCGATGGTCATCTGGTTTCGTCCTGCGGCAGGTGCTGAATCGGGACCCGCGGCGAGCGCGGATACCTTCGAATGGCCGGGAACCGATCGACCCTCGCCGACCCGGTTCAGTTAGCCAATCGCACTTGCAGGAATCGCCCGGGAGCGCCCGCGCGTGCGACCGATTTCGGCGGATACCGTCCGCAACGGTTCGATTTCACACCGGTGTCACCAGCGGGTCAAGCGCACGCGTCACATCTCGCAATCGCGTCCACGGAACGGTATGGTTCAGGCCTCCTCCACCATGTGCCGACCCCCATGTTCGAAGGATTGCGATTCAACCATTGGCAGACCCACGAGGACAACGGCCTGGTGACGCTGACGCTCGACCGCGCCGGCAGCAGCGTCAATGCGATCAATCGTGCCGTGCTGGACGAACTGGAGCAGATCGTCGAGCGGC
This sequence comes from uncultured Rhodanobacter sp., assembly GCA_937906285.1. Classification (GTDB taxonomy): domain Bacteria; phylum Pseudomonadota; class Gammaproteobacteria; order Xanthomonadales; family Rhodanobacteraceae; genus Rhodanobacter. Next base: position 6,857 of record CALCWL010000428.1, read on the forward strand.
TGGCGATCGACATGCCCGCCGGCGTCATCATCCATTCGGGCAAGCCTGCGGGCTTTGCGGTGGGCGCGGACATTCGCGAATTTGTGGAGTACGCACGCCAAGACACCGTGCGCGAGAACATCGAGCACGGCCAGCGTGTGTACGAAGCGCTCGCCCGGCTCGCCTGCCCCACCGTGGCGGCGGTGCACGGTGCCTGCATGGGCGGTGGCACCGAATTGATCCTGGCCTGCCGTCTGCGCGTGGCGGCCGACGACGACGCCACCCGCATCGCCCTGCCCGAGGTGATGCTCGGCATCCACCCCGGCTGGGGCGGCACGGCCCGCCTGCCACGCCTGATCGGCGCAGCCGAGGCGATGCCGGTGATGCTTACCGGCAAACCGCTCTCGGCCAGGCGCGCACTCGCGCTGGGCGTGGTCGATCACCTCGCACGCCCGCAGGAGCTGTTGGCCGAGGCGCGCCTGCTGCTGCGACGCGTGCCGTCGCGACCGTTCGGGCGCCGCGCCAAGGCGTGGGCCAGCAACAGTTGGCTGGGGCGCCAGATCCTGGCGCCGATCATGGTCAAGCAGACGGCAGCCAAGGTCCGTCGTGAGCACTATCCTGCGCCGTTCGCCCTGATCGACGTGTGGAAACGCGGCGGCAGCGACATCGGCCAGCGCTTGAAGATCGAAGCCGACTCGGTGGCGCGGCTGGCGCAGACACCGGCCGCGCAGAACCTGATCCGCATCTTCTTCCTGCAGGAGCGGCTGAAGAGCCAGGGCGGCGGTGTCGATGCGGCCATCAACCGCGTGCACGTCGTGGGCGCCGGCGTGATGGGCGGCGACATCGCGGCCTGGGTGGCGCTGAAAGGCATGGACGTGACCCTGCAGGACCGCGAGATGAAGTACATCCAGCCGGCGCTGGATCGGGCCCGCGCGCTGTACGAGAAAAAGCTCAAGACCCCGGAGAAGGTCGACTCGGCCGTGCAGCGGTTGCGCGCCGACATCGACGGCAAGGGCGTCCCCCTGGCGGATCTGGTGATCGAGGCGATCTACGAGAATGCCGAGGCGAAAGAGGCGCTGTACGCCACCATCGAACCCCAGCTAAAGGGCGAGGCGATCCTGGCCAGCAACACCTCCAGCATCCCGCTGGACGAACTGCGCGGCAAGCTCGCCCGCCCGGCACATTTCGTCGGCCTGCATTTCTTCAACCCGGTGGCGCAGATGCCACTGGTGGAAGTCGTGCGTCACGACCGGCTCGACCCGTCCATCGAGAAACGCGCGCTGGCCTTCTGCAAGGCGATCGGCAAGCTGCCGGTCGCGGTCAAGGGCACGCCGGGCTTTCTGGTCAACCGCATCCTGGTGCCGTACCTGCTCGAAGCCATGCGGTTGTACGGCGAGGGCGTGCCCGGCGCGGTGCTCGATCGCGAAGCGAAGAAGTTCGGCATGCCGATGGGGCCCATCGAACTGGCCGACACGGTCGGCCTGGACGTCTGCGCCTCGGTAGGCAAGGAACTGGCGCCTTTCCTCGGCCTCGAGCTGCCGCCAGGCATGGACGAACGTCTCGCCGCCGGCAAGCGCGGCAAGAAGGACGGCCAGGGGCTGTACGTGTGGCAGGACGGCAAGCCGCAGAAACCCGAGGTGGACAACGACTACGTGACGCCTCCGGACCTGCAGGATCGAATGATCCTGTCGATGGTCAACGAGGCGGTAGCCTGTCTGGCCGACGGCGTGGTCGACGACGCCGACCTGCTGGATGCCGGCGTGATCTTCGGCACCGGTTTCGCGCCGTTCCGCGGCGGCCCGATCCAGTACGTGCGCAGCGAAGGCGCCGACACGCTGAAGACCAGACTGGAGCAGCTGGCCCGCCGCCATGGCGATCGTTTCAAGCCCAAGCATGGCTGGGACCATCCGGCGTTGACGCAGACGCCGGATCGCTGAGAGGCGCGGCGGGCGGTGCCCGCCGCCCTACGCCGGCATCACCACATGAGGTCGTCGGGCACGCCGTCGTCGTCCGTGCCGACTGCCTCGGGTGACACCAGCAAGGCCACGTGGCCGGCATCGAGCTCACGCAGTTGCTCGGCCGTGTCGCGACTGACCAGCAGGTAGCGACCGGCATGCTGCACCACGCCCAGTTCGCCGGCATTGAGTGCCGCCAGCTGAGTCGCATCGACGTGGATACGGCGGATCTTGCCGGCGTACTCGAAGTTGCGCGCCTGGTCGGCATCAGCCTTGTTCAACGCCTGGCCTTCCAGCAGCTGCTGGATGCGCAGCTTGCGCTCACGCCGCAGCCGGGCCTGCTCGGCGGCCTCGCGCTCGGCCTGCTTGCGCTCGCGCGCCTCGGCCTGGCCGCGCAAGGCGTAGGCCTTGGCCAGGTCGATCTCCGACGCGCGCCGCTCACGGGTCGGTGCCGCCGGCGGTTTCTTGCCGGCAGGGCGCTTCGGTTCACGGCCCCGTTCGGGTTGTACCTTCTTGACGATGCCGCTCTTGAGCAGCTGGTCGCGCAGGGATTCGGCCATGTAGTGTTCCGTCGTTTCCTACAGCTCGGGGATCAGTAATGCGGCGGTGGCGGTTCGTCGCGGGGGTCGTCGCCCTGCGCCACACGCATCAGGGCGACCTCGCCGCGCAGGTCGCGCAGGGCACGTTCCAGCGCGGCGAGGCGCTGCGACTGGTCGGCGTCCGCTGCAGTCAAGGCCTGCACCGCATCGTCGATGAAGGTCAGTTTGACCTCCATCTCGTCCAGCCGCTGCATGACGGCGTCGCCGGCTGCGTTCATCGCGCCACCTGCAGGCTGCGACCGCGGCCGATGCCGTAATACGCCAGGCCCGCCTCTTCCACCGTGGCCGGATCGTACAGATTGCGGCCATCGAAGATCACCGCGCCGGCCAGGATTTCGCGCAGGCGTGCGAAATCCGGACTGCGGAAGGCTTTCCACTCGGTGACCAGAACCAGCGCGTCGGCGCCCTGCGCGGCCGTGGCCGCGTCATCGCACAGCAGCAGGTCGTCGCGCTCGCCATACAGGCGCCGGGTTTCCGCCCGCGCTTCCGGATCGAACGCGCGCACCTTGGCGCCGGCCTGCCACAAGGCTTCCAGCAGCTGCCGGCTGGGCGCCTCGCGCATGTCGTCGGTGTTGGGCTTGAAGGCCAAGCCCCACACCGCGATCGTCTTGCCGCGCAACTCGCCGCCAAAGTGGCGCGAGATCAACTCGAACAGCTTGCCTTTCTGCCGGCGGTTGACCGCTTCCACCGCTTCGAGCAGCTGGGCCTGGTAGTCGTAGCCGCGGGCCGTCCGCTCCAGCGCCTGCACGTCCTTGGGAAAACACGAGCCGCCATAGCCGACGCCGGGGTAGATGAAGTGGTAGCCGATGCGCGGATCGGCGCCGATGCCCTGGCGCACCAGTTCCACGTCGGCACCCACCCGCTCGGCGATGTTCGCGATCTCGTTCATGAAGCTGATCTTGGTCGCCAACATCGCATTGGCGGCGTACTTGGTCAGCTCGGCCGAACGTTCGTCCATCACCACCATGCGCTCGTGATTGCGATTGAACGGCGCGTACAACTTGCGCAGCACGGCCACCGCGCGTGCGCTGGAGGAACCCACGATGATGCGGTCCGGGCGCAGGCAATCGTCCACCGCCGCGCCTTCCTTCAGAAACTCCGGGTTGGACACCACGTCGAACTCGACCGATGCCTGGCGCGCGGCCAGCTCCGCCGCCACGGTTTCGCGTACCTGATCGGCCGTGCCCACCGGCACGGTCGACTTGTTGACTACCACCGCGTAATGGTCCAGATGCTGGCCGATGCTGCGCGCCACCGCCAGCACGTAGCTGAGGTCGGCGCTGCCATCTTCGTCCGGCGGCGTGCCCACCGCGATGAAGATCAGCCCGCCGTGGGCGATCGCTGCGGCTGCGTCGGTGGTGAACTCGAGCCGGCCCTCGGCATGATTGCGCCGCACGATGGACTCCAGACCCGGCTCGAAGATCGGGATCACGCCCTGCTTGAGGCGCTCCACCTTCGGCGCGTCGATGTCCACGCAGAGCACGTGGTTGCCCATCTCCGCCAGGCAAGCACCGGTGACCAGTCCGACGTAGCCGGTGCCGAAGATCGTTACCTTCATCATCGTTGGAGAGTTTCCTGGAAAGTGAACCGCTTATTCTAGCCGTGACGTCCGGCAGCGACACGCGGCGCAAAAAGAAGGGGCGCGAATCGCTTCGCGCCCCTTCGGCGAACCTGCTGGCGAACCGCCGGTTACTGGCCGTCGGAACCGCTGGGGGCGGCCGGCGTCGCGCCCGTCTTGACCAGGGTCACGTCGAAAATCAGCGTGGCATTGGGCGGCATCGGTGGCTGCGGCTCGGCACCGTAGGCTAGCGAGGCGGGGATGGACAACTTTTAGTGTCCACCCACCTGCATCAGCTGCAGGCCTTCGCGGAAGCCCGGGATCACGTTGGCGACCGGGATCGAGGCCGGCTTCGGACCATGCTTGGCGGAGGCATCGAATACCTGGCCGTCCAGGAACGAACCGGTGTAGTTGATCTCCACCGTGTCGTTCGGGCCCGGACGGGCGCCGGTGCCGGGGGTGATCACCTTGTACTGCAGGCCGGAAGCCGTGGTCTTCACGCCGGGGGCAGTCTTGTTCTTGGCGAAGAAGGCGTCGCCTTCCGCCTTGTTCTTGGCCGCTTCCTGGGCGCGCTCGGCCTCGAACTTGGCCTGCACCTTGGTCATGAAGGCCTCGTAGACCTGCTTGGCCTCGGCCTCGCTGACGGTCGACTTCTGGCCCGAAAGCGCAGCCTGCACGCCACGCGCCACGGCGGCGGCATCCATCTCGTCGCGCAGGATCGGCGGCACGCTCTCGCCCATCTTGTAATAACCGAACACGTAGCTGGCCTTGGCCTTGTCGACGGGGGCGGCGGCGCCAGTCTTGGCGGCCTGGGCAAACGCGCCCGCCGTCATGCCCAGCGCAACGGCCATTGCCACTGCCGTCAGCGTGGGACGCAGAAAGTGCTTCATTTGTAACTCCCTCATGAAATGGAAATGCCGGCATCGCCGGCCGGACCCCGCGTTGGAGGCAGGCCACGCATTGTGCGGTGCCGGCCTGCTCTTGGCAACGATCGCGCCTTGTGACCGTCAGACGGCATAAAGGTTCAGCGTTGCGCCGATGCTGGCCGCCGCCCTGCGCGGCGGCGCCGCTGTCAATCGGCCCCGTCCGCAGGCGGCTCCGGCTTGTCCAGGGTTTCCTTCAATGCTGCCTGCAGCCGCGCATGCATGTGCACCAGCCCACGCCACAACACCACCGACAGCACCGCGCCCACCACCAGCAGAAAGATGGCGATGCCGCGCGGAGGCAGGATCGCCGAGCCCAGCGCGCTCAGCAGGATGCCCAGCAGCAGCAGCGTGGCCAGCGGAATCACCCGCGCCAGCACGTTGCGGATGGCGTGGGTGTAGGAGCGCGCAAAGCTCTCGCGTATGCCGATCTCGGCCAGCAGCATGCCCAACGCGCCGGCCTTGCGATACACCGCGATCAGCATCGGCAGCGACAGGAACAACGCGCAGGCCCAGATCACCGTGTGCCGCATCTCGCGCCCGATGCCCACCGTGGAGAACCAGGTCCAGCCATGCGCATTGACATAGGCGCCGACCATAAACAAGGTCACCACCAGCAGAATGTTCACCGCGATATGCCACAGCAGGCGTCGCAGGATCGCCGCCAGCGTGGCGTTCTCGTTCACCGGCTTGAGATGTTCCAGCCAGCCGCTGTAGCTGGTGGCCAGCAATTGCACGGAACGTGGCGTGACCCGCCGCAACCCGCTGGCCACGCGGTCGCCCGAGCGCGACAAGTATGGCGACAACGCCATGCACACCACCGAGACCGCGACGGCCACCGGATAGATGAAGTCGCTGATCACGCCCAGTGAGAGGCCGAGCGTGGCGATCACGAACGAGAACTCGCCGATCTGCGCCATGCCCAGGCCCGCCCGCAGCGCGGTGCGCGGTTCGTGCCCGACCACCAGCACGCCGAGGCTGCAGGCCAGCGTCTTGCCGACGACGACCACCCCGGCGATCAACAGCGCCGGCAACGCGTATTGCCACAGCATCGACGGGTCGATCTTCAACCCGATCGCCACGAAGAACAGCGCAGCGAACATATCGCGCAAGGGCTCGACCAGATGCACCACGCGGCCGGCGCTGCGCGACTCGGCCACCACCGCACCGGCCAGGAAGGCACCCAGCGCCACACTGAAACCCATCCACACCGCCACCAGGCTGGCGCCAAAACATATCCCCAGCACGCTGACCAGCAGGGTCTCGTCGCGGCCGAAGCCGGCCACGTAGTCCACCAGCCGCGGCAGCAACAGCAGACCCAGAATCATGCCGACCACCACGAACAGGCCCAGGTGACCGATCAGGGTGAACGCTGTCTCCGCCTGCACCGAGCCGCCGATGGCCACCGCGGTGAGCAGCGTCAGCATGACGATGGCAAGCATGTCCTCGGCCACCAGCAGCCCCACCACCAGTTGCGCGAACGGCTGCCGGCGCTGGCCCAGCTCGGACAGGGTACGCGTCGCCACCATGGTCGAGGACAGCGAGATGATCGCGCCGAGAAACAGCGCGTCCATGCCCTTCCAGCCGAACAGGCTGCCGATGCCGTAGCCGATCCACAGCATCAGGCCGACCTCGCCCACCGCCACCAGCAACATGCCGACACCCACGTCGCGCAGCTTGCGCACGCTGAACTCCAGGCCCAGCGTGAACATCAGCAGCACCACGCCCAGGTTGGAGATGTCGTCGATCGTGCGCGCGTCGCCGACCAGCACGCCGGGCGTGTGCGGACCGATCAGCACGCCAGCCAGGATGTAGCCAAGCAGCACCGGCTGGCGCAGGCGCTGAAACAGGATCGTGGTGGCGCCGGCCACCAGCATCACCACGGCAAGATCCCGGATGAACCCGATTTCGTGCATCGCCTTCCTTCGCCGTCGTCCTCGTCGTCGCAGCATAAAGGAGCCTCGGCGAAGATCGCTCCTGCATCGCCGCGGCCGCCGCACGGTGTGATGACGCGCACGCACCGCGGCGTCGAAAAAAAGCTTGACGGGCAAGCAACCCCACCCTATTCTTCTCGGCTTCCAGCGGCGGGGCCATAGCTCAGCTGGGAGAGCGCCTGCATGGCATGC
>CALCWL010000429.1 GCA_937906285.1 uncultured Rhodanobacter sp.
CAGATCGTCTGCCCGCGTTGCGAAGGCCACGGCCACATCCGCAGCGTGGAATCGCTGTCGCTGTCGACCCTGCGACTGATCGAGGAACACGCAATGAAGGACAACACCGGCCAGGTGCTGGTGCAGGCGCCTTCCAGCGTGGTCAACTTCCTGCTCAACGAAAAGCGCGCCAGCGTGGTCGAGATCGAACTGCGCCACAAGGTGCACGTGATGATCGTCGCCGACGAGAAGCTGCAGACTCCGCACATCGAGATCCAGCGCATTCGCGAGGCGGACATGGGCGAGCACAGCAAGCCCAGCTACGACATGCTCACCGCCGTGGCCACCACGGACTTGCCGAAGATGGGCCAGACCCTGGGCAGCGGCGAACAGCCCGCCGTGAGCGGCATCGTGCCGGGCAGCCCGGCGCCGGTGCGCGAAGACGTGGCGGCGCCGGTGGCGGCAGCGCAGCCGACCCCGCGGCGTCAGGTGCCCGCCCCGCGTGTTGCCGTCGCTCCCCCGAGCGGCGGCCTGCTCACGCGCCTGTTCGGCTGGTTCCGCCAGGCCGAAGCCGCCGTGCCGACGCCCGCCACGGCACCGACCGGCAGCGCGCGCAATCGCCGCGAGGACCACAGCCCGCGCAACGCCACGCGCGGCACGAGTGGCACACCGGGATCTTCCCCCCGCCAGCCACGCCGCGACTCGCCGTCGCCGCAAAGCCAGAGATCCGGTGCCCAGCAGCAGGCGCGCAGCAATCGCCAGCGCACCAATGACGCAGCGTCCCGCTCTTCCGCTCAGCCGCAGAGCCAGACTGCGCGTGCCGAACGGCAGGCCAAGCCGGCGCCGGCCACCGAGTCCGCCGCGCCACGCCCCGAGCGCGCGCCACAACAGCCGCGGCCGGAACGGGCACCGCGCCCCGAGCGCGCCGAGCGCGCGCCCGTCGAGGCAACGGATGAGGCTGCCAAAGCCGCAGCCCTGCTCGCCGCCGGGGCGGCCGAAGCGGTTCCAACGGCGCCGGGCGAGAACCCGGTCGACTCGGCTGCCGAGGGTGATACCGGCACGTCGCGCCGCCGCCGCGGCCGTCGTGGTGGTCGCCGCCGTCGCCGTCATGACGACACGACCGCCGTCGATGGTTCGCTGGATTCGACGCAGGCCGAAGCCCTGGACGATGAGGATCGTGACGAGCCCGGCAACGCGCCGGCCGCCGTCGACATCGCGACCGCGGATGCCGCTGCGCGCCGTACGCCACGCCCCACTGCGACATCGGACGCGCCGGCCGCTGCATCGAAGGAAGCGGAGTCGCACCCAGCGCCGGCGGCTGCCGGCATCGCCGCCGTGACGGCGCCTTCGTCGTCTGCTCCCATGAGCGCACGGGAACCGGCGACCAGCACCATGCCTCCCGGCAAGCCCGCCGACAAGCCGACAGTTGCCTCGCCTACCGTCAGCTTCGTCCTGCCGACGCTGCCGCCGATCCCGGAGTCGGCTGCGCCATCGACCGATGCCGAGCCAGCGCCGCCCCAGGCCACCCTGTCCGCTGTCGCGACGCCGCCACGCAGTGCCGACGCCCAGGTTCGGGTCGAGTCGCCGCTGCCGCGCCATGTCGATCGCGTCACGGGTGATGCTCCGTCCCTCCGCCCGGAAACGGCGGTGGCCCAAGCAGAGGCATCCATCCTGCCCGCGAGCCCGCGGCCGACCGAATCGCCGGTTCGCGTGGCAATCACCGCGACGCCGGTGGCCGCGCCAATGGCGACTCCAACGCCGCCCACCCCGGCACCCGACACCGTCCAGCCGATCACTGCGTCGGCGACGAGTGTCGTCACCCCTGCCGCGACGCCCCATGAGCGATCCACGGGTCCGACGACCCACGCGCTGACGCCGGTTGCCGCACCGCTGCCCAAACAGGGCGACCTGCTCGCCTCATCCGGCAACACGACACCTCAGGCCCCGACAAGCGAAGCCGACAAACCGCGAGCGGAGCCGCGGCCGGAGGACGATCGATCGAGTGGTGAATCGCACGGCTGATTCACCCGTGTTTCGAAACAAGAAAACCGGACGCGAGTCCGGTTTTTTTGTGCCCGGAATCCGGAACCGGCAGTCAGCCGGATCGTGATCAATTGCCGACGTGATGGCTGGGTGTGTCGATCAGTCCATGCACGGTCATCAGATGCGCAAGGCTGAGCACATGATCCACCTGCAGCTTCTCCATCAGGCGCTGCTTGTAGGTGGAGACGGTTTTCGGGCTCAGGTTGAGCTGCTCGCCGATGATCGTGAGCGGCTTGCCGCGCACCAGCATCATGGCCACTTCCAGCTCCCGGCTGGAGAGCGCATCGAACGGCGAGACGCTGCCGTCAAGCGTGGCCAAGGCAAGTTGCTGGGCCACCGCCGGGGCCAGGTAACGGCGTCCGCCAGCCACCTGTCGCACGGCCGCCACCAGCTCATCCGCGTTGCACCCCTTGGTCAGGTAACCCAGCGCCCCCGCATCGAGCAGACGCTTGGGGAAACGCGCGTCGTCGACCACGGTCACGATGACGATGTGGGTCGACAATTTGGATCGGTTCACCCGTTCGGTGAGCTCGATCCCGCTCATCCCGGGCATGTGCACGTCCACCAGGGCGATGTCCGGCGACAGGGTGCGAATCAGGCGCAAGCCCTCTTCCGCGCTGCCCGCCTCCCCGCTGACCTCGATGTCCGGCTGCTGTTTCAGGATCATCCGAAAGCCGGTGCGTACCAGCTCATGATCGTCCACCAGGACCACACTGATCACGTGACGCCCTCCTTGGTTGGGTTGTTTGAAAGTAGGCCGGCTGACACCCCATTGCAAGCGGCCGGGCACGGATTCTTGCACTGGACCGCGCTGACCCCGCACACCTGCCAATCAACCTCCCGCGCAGCCGGCATCATTGCGGGTGCATCCCCCGACCATCGCCCGCAATTGCGAAGCGGGTCAGCACGACATGCCCGCACGTACCCGCCATCTCGACGCGAACCGGTCGGCGCGAACGCCGATGCTTGTCGCGCGCAACGGCGCGAGCCAGCTCGATCGCCCGCTGCAGCGACAACCGGCTGATCAGTGCGGCATCGCGCCGACATACGCTCCAGCCCCACCGCGAGCAGCGCAGCGAAGTCGTCAGCATGCAACCTCCCCTTGCATGATCCCGAACGTCGGCCGGGCCGGCCCCCGCAAACACAGGCAGGATGGCATGCCTGCTCACCGCCGATATGTCGGCGCAATCCCACGGAAGCTGTGCGCAAACCCGCCTGCGCCGGGAACGATCGAGCAATCTGGCCCCCGGATCACCCAGCCATCAACGAAAAAACCGCCTTGCGGCGGCTTTTCGCGATCTTGGCCACAGATGGCCAATGTCAGGTTTGGTGCCCAAGGGGGGACTCGAACCCCCACGCCTTTCGGCGCTACCACCTCAAGGTAGTGCGTCTACCAGTTCCGCCACCTGGGCAGGTGTGTTGCTTTTAGTGCTTCGTTGGCTCCGACGGCTTCGCCGGCGGTACATCGCCCTGGCTCTGGGCCGGGGCCGCGTTTGTGGCGGCGGGCGTCGCCGCCGGAGCGGACTTGCCCGCAGCCGGCGTGGCCGCGGGTACTTCAGAACCGTTGGCTGTGACCGGCGCTGTTGTTGCAGCGGGCTGTTCCGTCGCCCCGGCCATCACGCCCAGGCCGCCGCCGGCGGGCTGCGGCGCGCCATTGGCGTGCAGGTAAATGCCCATGCCGAGGCTGAGCAGGAAGAACAACCCGGCCAGCACGCCGGTGGCGCGGGTCAGGAAGGTCGACGAACCCCGCGCGCCGAACACCGTGGCCGACGCGCCGCCGCCGAAACCGGAACCGGCATCCGCGCCTGCACCGTTCTGCAGCAGGATCAGCACGATCATGGCCGCAGCGATCAGGATGTAAAACACGCTGAAAATGACGAACATAGGTTTCTATTCGAGCCTGTGTACTAGCTGCCCTGGGGCGCCTGGTGTGCGGCGGTGCAGATGGCCAGGAAGTCCGCGGCAGTCAACGAGGCACCGCCGATCAGGCCACCGTCCACGTCCGCCTGCGCGAACAACTCGGCGGCATTTGCCGCCTTGACGCTACCGCCGTAAAGCAGTCGGGTCAGACGGGAAAGTGTAGCATCTTCGGTTTCCAGTTGGCTACGAATGAACGCATGCACCTGCTGGACCTGTTCCGGCGTGGCGGTACGGCCGGTGCCGATCGCCCAGACCGGCTCGTAGGCGATCACCGCGGTGTCGAAACTGGCGATGCCCGAGCTGCGCAGCACGGCCTGCAGTTGGGCAGCGATCACGCCCTCGGTGGCATCGGCTTCACGCTGCTGCAGGGTTTCGCCCACGCACAGGATCGGAGTGAGGCCTGCGGCGCACGCGGCGGCGAACTTGCGCGCCACCAGCTCGTTGTCCTCCTGGTGGTACTGCCGGCGCTCCGAATGGCCCACCAGCACCCAGCGCGCGCCAACATCCGCCAGCATCGCGCCGGACACTTCGCCGGTGAAGGCGCCCTGCCCTTCGTGCTCGCTCAGATCCTGCGCGCCAAAGCCGATGCCGCTGTCACGATGCTGCGCGGCCAGCTCGGCCAGGTAGGGAAAAGGCGGAAACACGGTCACGTCGATCGACGCCGGCTTGGCAGCAGCAAGCTCGCCGACGAGCGCGGCGGCCATCGTGCGACTGCCGTGCATCTTCCAGTTGCCAGCGACCAGTTTCTTGCGCATGGTGTGCTTCCGTAGCCGTCAAAACAACAAGCTTAGCCAGCGCCCGCGACATCGGCAAACCGGCCGGTCAGGCGCGGGTGCATTCAAGGAAATCCCGATGACCCCTGCTCGCCCGCTCAGCCTGATCACTGGCGCCTCTTCCGGCATCGGTGCGGCGTTCGCCCGCCAGCTTGCCGCACGGGGCCATGACCTGGTGGTCACGGCGCGCCGTACCGGGCGCCTGCAGGAGCTGGCGACGGAACTGCACGCGGCGCACTCGACCACGGTCACCGTACTGCCTTGCGACCTGGCCGAGCCGGCGGCGGTGGTGGACCTCTGTCGCAGCATGGAGCAACGCGCCCTGCAGGTGGACTGGCTGATCAACAACGCCGGCTACGGCGTGCCCGGCAGGTTCGACGCCAATGACTGGTCGGTGCATGCCGATTTCCTGCGCGTACTTCTCACCGCACCCACCGAGCTGGCCTGGCGACTGCTTCCCGGCATGCGCCAGCGCGGCTACGGTCGCATCATCAACGTGGCCTCGCTGGCCGGGCATGTTCCGGCGCCGGCCGGCCACACCTTGTATGCGGCGAGCAAGGCTTACCTGATCAGGTTCTCGCAGGCGCTGGCACTGGAAAACAGCGCGTGCGGCATCCATGTCAGCGCGCTGTGCCCGGGCTTCACCTGGTCGGAGTTCCACGACGTCACCGGCACGCGCGCAAAAATGGACAAGCTGCCCGGCTACATGTGGCTGACCTCCGACGAGGTCGTGCGCGAGGGCATTGCCGCGGTGGAGCGTGGCGATGCGGTCCACATTCCGGGCCGGATCAACCGTTTCATCAAGACGGCGCTGCAGCTGATGCCGGACCGATTGGCACTGCGGCTGTCGGCACGGCAAGGCACGCGTTATCGCGACACGGAAGCCCACTGACATGTCGCTGATGCCCACGCAGATGCGCCCGCTCCCCTATCGCAAACCACAACAAGGCCGCGATTACTGGGTGGTGGACGACGTCCTGCCGAATGCCGGCGAAGTGCGCGAGCGCTGCCTGGCCCGCTCCGACTGGGAACTCGGCTACCCGCACACGGGTGAGGTCTGGCCCGGCATGCGCACCATGCCTGCCCTGCTCGACTATGAACTGGCGGCGCTGGATGCACGGGTCTGCTCACTGACCGGTGCGACCAGGGTCTGGGTCGAGCAGAGCGAAGCCGGCACCCGGCTCAACCACAATTGCGTGCAGGTCGTCGGCTCGGTCGAAGGCTCGGTGAAACCGCATACCGACTCCTCGCACCTGTGTCGCTACGCCGCCGTGCTCTACCTCAACCCGGACGTGCCGGACCACTGCGGCACCAGTTTTTTTCGCCAGCGCATGCCCGGCGGCCAGCTCGGCGGCAACATCGTGTTGCCGCCGCATCGCAACCTGGCTGAAGCGCTGGGCAATCGCTTCGTGCGCCCGGATGCATTCGTCGAGGACGTGCGCGTGGCGCATCGCCATAACCGACTATTGGTCTACAAAGCCAACCTGATCCACAGCGCCAGCGCCTACTGGGGATTGGAGACGGCGACCAAGCGCATGACCGCCGTGTTTTTCTGGATGGCGTAATCACCCACCAGATCAGGCCGCCGCCGATGGCTTCCGTTCGTCGGTTATGATCCGGCGGCGCATGTCTGCGCAGTCACACCACACCCGGGGGAATTCTCATGGATCGACTGTTGAAAAGGACGGTACTCGTGTTTCTGGCCACGCTGGCGCTGGTTGCCTGCACCTCGGCGCCGCTGAAGCCTGCCGCGCCGATCGCGGTACCGGCCGGCGTCAGCCAGGCCCAGGTCAAGACCAGCATCATCAATGCGCTCGAAGGCCGCGGCTGGACGCTGGACAATCTCGCCGATGGCGACATCCTCACCACGCTGCACCTGCGCGAACACACCGCCACCATCCGCATCACCTACGACGCCGCGGCGGTGAACCTCACCTACCTGCGCAGCACCAATCTGAATTACCGCGAGAAGGGCAATCAACGCAGCATCCACCGCAACTACAACGGCTGGATCGACTATCTGGAACAGGACATTCGCCGCAACCTGCAGAACACCCACGCGCTGGAGAACCAGTAGCAACGGCATCGCGGGGCGCCCGACGGGCGTCCCGAATCCCGAATCCTGGCCCTAGATCAGCTTGATCTCGCGCAACCGCTGCAGCAGGTATTCGTGCGAGCTGATCGAGGTGTCGTAGCGGCGCGGGTTGTCCGGCGTGATGCACGAATCGAGCGGATCGAGCATCACGTCCGGATTCGGATGCAGGAAGAACGGCACCGAGTAGCGCGGCTTGCGCGCGTTCTCGTTGGGCGGGTTGACCACGCGATGAGTGGTCGAGGGATACACGTGGTTGGAGAGGCGCTGCAGCATGTCGCCGATGTTCACCACGATCGCGTCACCCTCGGTGGTGATCGGCAGCCACTCGCCCTCGCGGGTGAGCACTTCCAGCCCCTCCGCGCTGGCGCCGACCAGCAGGGTGATGAAGTTGATGTCCTCGTGCGCACCGGCGCGCACGTTCGGCACGTTCTCGTCGGTGATCGGCGGGTAATGGATCGGCCGCAGGATCGAGTTGCCGACGTCGGTCTTGTCCTCGAAGAAGTTCTCGGGCTGCTTGATGTGCAAGGCCAGCGCTCGCAATACGCGGGTGCCGAGCTGATCGAGCGCCTCGTACAACCCGTAGCCGTACCGCTTGAAATCCGGCACTTCGGCCGGCCAGAGATTCGGCGGCATCAGCTCGGCAAACTTCGAATCGCGCGGGATCTCGCGACCGATGTGCCAGAACTCCTTGAGGTCGGCGTACTGACTGTCCTTGGCGGTCTCCACCTTGAACGGGGTGTAGCCGCGCGCGCCGCCACTGCCGGGCACGTGGTACTGCATCTTCGTTTCGGCGGGCAGCGCGAAGAAGCGCCGGAACACATCGTAGGAGCCGTCGATCAGCTCGCGCGCAATGCCGTGTCCGCTGATGCAGCAGAAACCGAATTCGCGGTAGGCAGCACCGATTTCCGCGACGAAGGCGTCACGGTCGCTGTCGTAGCGGCGGATGTCGAGGGTGGGAACATGCTTCATGGGTGAACGTCCATTGGAGGGTCGTGCGGTCGATGAATCCGCCACCGCAGGGGGCGGGCACGTCGGGCCAATCCTTGGCGACCCGGTACTACCTCAGGTTCACGAGCGTTCGGCGGCGGATTTTACCGTTCCGGCGAGTCGATCTGCCAGTTGCCGCACTTCGTCCGCGTCGGCGCCCTCGACCGTGACCCGCACCACCGGCTCGGTGCCCGAGGCACGCAGCACCACCCGGCCACGCCCCT
Source organism: uncultured Rhodanobacter sp. (assembly GCA_937906285.1). GTDB lineage: Bacteria > Pseudomonadota > Gammaproteobacteria > Xanthomonadales > Rhodanobacteraceae > Rhodanobacter. The sequence continues at coordinate 8,022 of CALCWL010000429.1, forward strand.
GCAGGATGCGCTCGACTTCGCCCAGCGCCTGGCGAACCGCGTCGCTCTGCAGCGACTCGCGCGCACCCTCGGCACGCACGTTGAGCATGACCTGCGGGAATTTCTGCAGCCCCTGCCGCGCGGCGGCCAGGTCCTGGCCGGCCTGCGCCAGCGCTTCCAGCACGGCCAGCGCCGCAACGATGCCGTCGCCGGTACTGGCCCGGTCCAGGCACAGGATGTGGCCGGAGGTCTCGCCGCCCAGCACACCCTGGTGTTCCTGCAGTTGCTGCATGACGTAGCGGTCGCCGACGTTGGCGCGGATGAACGGCACGCCGAGTTCGCCCAGCGCCTGCTGCAGCCCGAAATTGCTCATCAGGGTGCCGACCACCGGGCCGGCCAGCAGACCGCGTGTGCGCAGGTGCCGGGCGAGGATGTACAGGATGTCGTCGCCATCGGCGAGTTCGCCATGCCGATCGACCAGGATCACCCGATCGCCGTCGCCATCGAACGCCACGCCCAAGTCGGCGCCATGCGCCAGCACGGCCTGCTGCAGGGCTTCCGGATGGGTCGAGCCGACGCCGGCGTTGATGTTGAAGCCATCGGGCTTGTCGCCGATCGCCACCACCTCGGCGCCCAGTTCGGCAAAGACCTTCGGCGCGACCTGATAGGTGGCGCCATGGGCGCAATCCACCACCAGCTTGATCCCGCGCAGGCTGAAATCCTCGGCCACCGTGGCCTTGCAGAACTCCGCGTAGCGCGCCACCGCATCGGCTACGCGCACGGCCTTGCCCAGGCGCTCGGAGGCGACCGTGGCGAACGGCGCCTCCAGCTCCGCCTCGATCGCCAGCTCCACCGCATCGGAGAGCTTCTCGCCCGCGGCGGAGAAGAACTTGATGCCGTTGTCGTGGTGCGGATTGTGCGAGGCACTGATCACGATGCCGGCCTGCGCACGCATGGAGCGCGTGAGAAACGCCACGGCCGGCGTGGGCATCGGGCCGAGCAGGCCGACATCGGCGCCGGCCGCCACCAGCCCGGCCTCCAGCGCGGCCTCGAACATGTAGCCGGACACGCGCGTGTCCTTGCCGATCAGCACCCTGGGTCGCTCGCCGCCCTCGCGCCCGAGCACGGCACCGACGGCGCGGCCCAGCCGCAGCATGAAATCGGCACTGATCGGCCACTGCCCGACCAGGCCGCGGATGCCGTCGGTGCCGAAATACTTGCGTTCTGTCATCGTGGTTTTCCGAGAAAGGATGGACGCGTCGAACCGGGCGTTTCAATCGTCGTCGGGCCAGCGCGGCGCGGCCGGGCGATCGTCCCGGCGCGGCGCCACGTCAGCCGCCTGCACGGCGCGCCACACCGCCAGCGCGTCGACCGTGGGCAGCACATCATGCACGCGCACGATGCAGGCGCCGCGTTGTACTGCAATCAACGCCGCGGCGGCCGACCCTGCCGCGCGGTCGGCCGGCCTGTCGCGGCCGGTCAGCGTGCCGATCATGCGCTTGCGCGACAAGCCGGCGTACACGCCGCTGCCCAGGCTGGCGAAGCGTTCCAGCGCGCACAGCAGCGCAATATTGTGTTCCAGCGTCTTGCCGAAGCCGAAACCCGGATCGACCAGCACCTTGCGCCGGTCGATGCCCGCCAGTTCGCAGGCAAACAGGCGATCGGTGAGGAAGCGGTGCACCTCGGCGACGACGTCGTCGTAGTGGGGATCGTCCTGCATGCTGCGCGGCTCGCCCAGCATGTGCATCAGGCACACCGGCACGCCCAGCTCGGCCGCCGCCTCCAGCGCACCGTCGCGACGCAGCGCGTACACGTCGTTGATCATGCCCGCGCCTGCGGCCACCGCCGCGCGCATCACCTCGGGCCGCGAGGTGTCGATGGAGATCGGCACCGTGGTGCGCGCCGCCAGTTGCTCGATCACGGGCAGCACGCGATGCAGTTCCTCCTCGACGGAAATCCCGTCGGCGCCGGGGCGGGTGGATTCGCCTCCCACGTCGAGCATGTCCGCGCCTTCCTCGACCATGCGCAAGCCGTGCGCCACCGCGTCGTCCACGCTGGCGTGGATACCGCCGTCGGAAAACGAATCCGGCGTGAGGTTGAGGATGCCGACCACGCGCGGGCGATCCAGCGACAGGGTACGACCGGCGCAGTCCAGTACCGGCGCAAACCATTCGTTCGTCATGCTCGTGTCTCCGCGCCGTGCCCTGCCCGCAGGCTCATCCGCCCGTGCCGCCCAGTTCGCCCATGTAGCGCCGGTAATGGCGCAGCTCGGCGATGGAATCGCGGATGTCGGACAGCGCCGTGTGCGCCGCTTCCTTGCCGACACTCTTGGCGATTTCCGGCGCCCAGCGTCTGGCCAGCTCCTTCAAGGTGGACACGTCGAGGTTGCGATAGTGGAAATAGCGCTCCAGCCGCGGCATCTGCCGGTGCATGAAGCGGCGATCCTGGCAGATCGAGTTGCCGCACATCGGCGACTTGCCCGGCGGCACCCAGGCGCGCAGGAACTCCACCGTGGCCTGCTCGGCCATGGCGTGGTCGGTCTGCGAGTTCAACACCTGGCGCCACAATCCGGACTTGTGATGCTGGTTGATGTTCCAGCTGTCCATGGATTCCAGCCGGTCTATTTCGTGGCGTATGGCGAACACCGGGCCGTCGGCCAGCACGTTGAGGTTCTTGTCGGTGACCACGGTGGCGATCTCGAGAATCGAATCGTGGTCGGTGTCGAGGCCGGTCATCTCCAGATCGATCCAGATCAGGTTTTCTTCGTTGGCTTGGCTCATGGAATCTCCTTGTACGAGCCAGTTTATCAGCCTTGCCCGTGACGGATGCCTGCATGCGATCATCACCCGATGCAGACCTTCTTCTGGCACGACTACGAGACCTCGGGCGCCGATCCCCGGCGCGACCGACCGCTGCAGTTCGCGGGCATCCGCACCACCCCGGAACTGGAGATCGTCGGCGAGCCGGTGATGTTCTACGGCAAGCCGCCGCGGGAGATGCCGCCCCATCCGGACGCCTGCCTGATCACCGGCATCACGCCGCAACAGGCCGAGCGCGAAGGCGTGGGCGAGGCCGAGTTCGCCGCCCGCGTGCATGAACAACTGGCCGCGCCGGGCACCTGCGGGGTGGGCTACAACTCGCTGCGCTTCGACGACGAATTCACCCGCCACATGCTGTACCGCAACTTCCACGACCCGTACGGCCGCGAGTGGGAGAACGGCAATTCGCGCTGGGACCTGATCGACCTGGTGCGCATGTGCCAGGCGCTGCGCCCCGAAGGCATTGTCTGGCCGACCCGCGAAGACGGTTCGCCGAGCTTCAAGCTGGAGCACTTGGCCAGCGCCAACCGGCTCACCCAGGAGCGTGCGCACGATGCCCTGTCCGACGTCCACGCGCTGATCGACCTGGCCCGGCTGATCCGCGTGCGCCAGCCGCGGCTGTGGGACTGGTACTACGCCTTGCGCCGCAAGCAGAAGGTCTTCGACCTGCTCGACGTGGTGAACATGACGCCGCTGGTGCACGTCTCCTCTCGCTACCCGGCCAGCCGCCATTGCCTTGCGCTGATCGCGCCGCTGGCTGCGCATCCGAGTCGGGCCGGCGAGGTGATCGTGTACGACCTGGCCACCGACCCGGCCGAATGGCTGGCGCTGGACGAGGACGAAATCGCCGACCGCATCTTCACGCCGCGCGCCGACCTGCCCGAAGGGATCGAGCGCATCCCGCTGCGCACCGTGCGGGCAAACCGCGCGCCGGCTCTGGCGCCGCTGTCGGTATTGCAGGGCGTGGACCAGCAGCGCCTGCAGCTCGATGTGGAACGGGGCATGGCGCATCGCGACACCTTGCGAGCGGTCGACGGGCTGGCCGAGAAACTGCGCCGCGTATTCCAGCGCGCCGCGGAGTTTCCGCCGCCGGAAGACCCGGAGCTGGCGCTCTACAACGGCTTTCTGCCCGATGCCGACAAACGCCTGCTGGCGCAGGTACGTGCCACGCCACCGGCGGAACTGGGCAGCCGCGCGTTTCCCTTCCGCGACCCGCGCTACCCCGAGCTGCTGTTCCGTTACCGCGCACGCAACTGGCCCGATACGCTGGACGCCGGGGAACGCGCGCGCTGGGAAACATTCCGCCAGGCGCGGCTGACTCGCCATACGCCGCTGACCGCGCTCACCCTCGACGATTACTTCGCCCGCCTCGCCGAGCTGCGCCACGATTCGCAGGCGCAAGACAAATTGCCCCTGCTCGACCAGTTGCAAGCCTGGGGCGAGCAACTCGCCGACGGCCTCGACAGCGCGTAGGGCGAGCATTGCCCGCCATCGCACCAAGCCGGCGGGCCTTGCCCGCCCTACTCCCCGACGAATCATCATGCCAAGAAGCTATTTCACTCCCGCCACTTTCCGCTTCCTGCGCGCGCTGGAGCGCAACAACAACCGCGACTGGTTCCATGCACACAAGGACGACTACGAGCGCCACGTGCGCGAGCCGTTCCTGCAGCTGATCGCCGACCTGCAGGCACCGCTGGCGAAAATCAGCGCGCACTACCGTGCCGATCCGCGCAAGAACGGCGGTTCGCTGTACCGCATCTACCGCGACACGCGCTACTCCAACAACAAGCTGCCGTACAAGTCCTGGCAGGGTTCGCGCTTCACCCACGAGCGGCGCCACGAAATCCAGGCACCCGGTTTCTACCTGCACATCGAACCCGGCGACTGCTTCGCCGGTGGCGGCATGTGGCATCCGGAACCGGATGCGCTGAAGCACATCCGCGAGTTCCTGGTCGACAACCCGGAAGCATGGAAGCGCGCCACACAAAGCAAGACCTTCCGGGAACACCTGCAACTGGGCGGTGAATCGCTGGTGCGCCCGCCGCGTGGCTACGATCCCGCGCACGAGCTGATCGACGACCTCAAGCGCAAGGATTTCATCGCCAGCACCGGCTTCAGCGAAGCGCTGGCCTGCTCCGACGAACTGCTGCCGTGGACCTTCGCGACCTTCAAGCGGGTCGCGCCGCTGGTCGATTATCTGTGCGCCGCGCAAGAGCTGGAGTTCTAGGAGCGAGTGGTGAAGCGAGGAGTGAGAAAAGAGAGAAAGCTTCGGCGCTGACGGCTTTTACTCACTTCTCACTTCTCTCCACTCACTCCTCGCTTCACCGCCGCGCCCATCCCGATCACCGCGGCAAATGCCACGTAATGCGCCGGCGCCAATACGCCGAACTGCTTCACCAGCCACCCGATCAACGGCGGCGTGATGCCGCCGAACAGCGCATAGGCGACGTTGTACGAAAACGACAGACCGGAGAAGCGCACCGCGGGCGGAAACGCCACCACCATCAGCGCGGGCACCACGCCGACCACGCCGACGGCCAGACCGGCCAGCGCGTACAGGGCGAGGAAATGCGCCGCACCCGCCTGCAAGTCGAGATACAGCGCGTAGCTGCATACCAGCAAGCCGACCGCGCCGAGCAGCAGTGCGCGGGCAAAGCCGATCCGGTCGGCCAGCACGCCATAGCCCAGGCAACCCAGCGCCAGTGCGATCGAGGCCACGGTGTTGCCGAGAAATGCCCGCGTCGGTGCGACGTGGAAGGCCGATTGCACCAGCGAGGGCGTCATCAGGATGATCACCAGGATCGCCGCGGTAAGCATCCAGGTCACCAGCATCGACAGCAGCACGCCGGAGGCATGGCGCTCGAACACCTGGCGCAACGGCAGGCCACTGGCCAGCTCCCGCCGCGCGTGCATCGCCTCGAACACCGGCGTCTCGCTGAGCCAGCGGCGCAGCCATACCGCGAAGAAGCCGAACACGCCGCCGGCCAGGAACGGCACGCGCCAGCCCCAGTCGAGCACCGCGGCAGGACTCATCCGGCTGTTGATCGTCGCGGCCACCAGCGAGCCGATCACGATGCCGACGGTCAGCCCTGAAGTGAGGCTGGCGCAGGCAAACCCGACCCGTCGCGCCGGCACGTGCTCGGCCACGAACACCCAGGCGCCCGGCACTTCGCCGCCCACC
>CALCWL010000430.1 GCA_937906285.1 uncultured Rhodanobacter sp.
GCCGCAGGCGATCAGCGACAGCGCCATCATCAGCCACGAGCGCGTCGACAACTATCTCGGCCTGGCCACTCAGCGGCGCGACCTGCGTTACTTCGTGCTGCAGAAGCCGGAGCCCGCCGAGAAAGAGGTGACCGACGCGCAAATCGAATCCTGGTACAAGGCGCACCAGGCCGATTACATGAATCCCGAACGGGTTTCGGTGAAGTACGTCGAGGTGGACAGCGCCAAGCTCAAGCCGAAAGCGGCCCCCAGCGACGAGGAACTCAAGGCGCGCTACGAAGAGGAAAAGCAGCGCTTCGTGCAGCCCGAGCAGCGGCTGGTTTCGCACATCCTCGTCAACGTGCCCGCCAACGCCACGCCCGAACAGCAGAAGGCTGCGCTGGCCACCGCGGACAAGATCGCGGCCGAAGCCACGCCGGCGAATTTTGCCCAGCTGGCCGAAAAGGATTCACAGGATCTGGGTTCGCGGCGCCAGGGCGGCGACCTCGGCTGGCTCGAGAAGGGCGTGACCAACGCCGCGTTCGACTCGGCGATGTTCGCATTGCAGAAAGGGCAGATATCCAAGCCGGTGCTGTCCTCCGACGGCTACCACATCATCTGGTTGCGCGACGTGCGCAGCGGCGAGTCCAAGCCGTTTGCCGAGGTCCGCGACCAGTTGCTGCAGGAGGCGACCACGGCGGAACGCGATCGCGAATACAACGAACTGGCCGGCAAGATGGCGGACCAGACCTATTCGAACCCGGGGTCACTGGAACCTGCGGCCGCGGCGCTTGATCTGCCGATCCAGACCCTGCCGCTGTTCTCGCGCACGGACGGCAAGGGCCTGGCGGCCAACCCCAAGGTGGTCGCTGCCGCATTCAGCGACGACGTGCTGGTCCAGGGCAACAATTCGGGTCTGATCGACTTGGGCAACAACCACTCGATCGTGATCCACGTCGACAAGCATGTGCCGGCTGCAGTCAAGCCGTTGGCCGAGGTACGCGCCAAGGTGCAGCAAAGCATCCTGGAGGAGCGCATCACGGTGGCGGCCCGCAAGCAGGCTGATGATGTGCTTGCGCGCCTGCGCAAGGGCGAGGACATGGAGGCGGTGGCCAAGTCGCTCGATGCCAGGATCGTCAGCGTGCCCGAGGCCGTGCGCGGCCAGTCGCTGCAGGTACCGGCGCCGGTGCTGAAGGAGGCCTACCTGTTGCCGCATCCATCGGCACCGGACAAGCCCAGCTTCGCCGAGGTGAGCATGGGTGACGGTGGCTTCGCGCTGGTGGCGGTGGACAAGGTGCAGCCGGGCGATATCTCCAGGATCACGCCGGAAGAGCGCGACATGCTGCATCGACAGATGGCCCAGGCTTATGCCGGCGAGGCGACGCGCGAGCTGCTCCAGACGTTGCGCGCCAAGACCAAGATCAAGATCAACAAGAACCTGCTGTAGCCGGGCTCGCCCGGCGGGCGGCGGTGCGCATGGCTCGCGTCGTGCGCACCCAGCTGATCTCGCGAATACGAATCCCGCCACGGATCACGCCCGTGACGGCGCAAGCCTTCAATCGATGTCGCCCAGCTTCAGCACCTGGCCGGGCTGGATCGCCTGGCCCTGGGCCAGGTCGTTCAGCTGCTGCAGATGCGCGACGCTGGTCGAATACTCGCGCGCAATCTGCCACAGGCTTTCACCGGGGCTGACCACGTGCGTGTCAGGACCGCGGGACGATTCGTCGTCTGCTGCGGCGGTGGTGGAGCCCGCGGCGGCATCGAGCATGGCGAGCTCGAACCGACCGGCGTGACCGGCCGGCAGCATGAGGTGCGAAACCGTTCGCCCATCCAGCTTGTTGCCGCGGAATGCCGCATTGAGATGACGCAGGGCCGATTCCGGCATGCCGGCCATTTCGGCGGCGTGCGCCACCGTGACGGGATGCGTCACCGGTGCCTGCACCAGGTGCTCGGACTCCGGCAGGCTGGGCAGGCTGACCTGGAAGCGCGACGGCTCGCGTATCACGCATGCGATCGCCAGCAACTGGGTCAGGTGCTCGCGGGTGACGCGGCGTACCGGCAGGTCGGGGATCACCGGCTTGTCCGCCGGCATGCCGTGGTGGCGGATCAACGTGCGTATCTTGAATTCGCCGGCGTTGTACGCGTAGTCGGCCACGCGCCAGTCGTGGAAGCGGTCATGGTATTGCCGCAGCAACTTCATCACGGCGTGCGCTGCGACCGGTATGTCCAGCCGGCCGTCGTAATGGCGATCCACGCGCAAGCCCATCGAGCGGGCGGTCACCGGCATGATCTGCCACATGCCCGCGGCGTGGTGCTTGCGCCCCTGCACCGGGCGGTAACGGCTCTCCACCCACGGCAACAGTGCGAACTCGCCGGGCACGTCGTATTGCTCCGCGACCTGCTGGACATATGCCAGGCGCGGCATCGCCTCGCGCAAGGTCTCCTCGAACCGCGCCGGGCTGCGAGTGTAGCGTCCGGCCCAGGCCAGCACGGCGGGGTCGGCGTTGCAGTCCGGCATGACAAAGCTGCCGCGCAGCCGATCCCACAAGTCGGCCGCCGGCACGGGCGCCATGGTCGCGACGCTGGCGGCGGTCGCCGGGATGGTGCTGGCGGGGGCGACGACGGCGACAGGCGCACGTGCCGGTTGCGAAGGCATGCTGCTGCAGGCGGCCAGCGCGGTCGACAGCGCCAACGGCAGCAGCAGGTGTCGGGGCATCCGGTTCATGCGCGAAAGGCATCCTTGGCCGCCCGCAGGGCGGCGAAACGGGCCACGCGGTCGCCGTCGACGCCGCGTGCGGCGCACCAGTCGATCACGGCATCGGTGTCGACCCGGAGGAAGGGATTGGTCGCCCGCTCCGTGGCCAGCGTGACGGGCAGGCTGGCCTGGCCGTCCGCACGCAATTGCGCCACCTCGCGCCGACGTTGCTGCAGCGTGGAGTTGCCCGGCTCCACCGTATCGGCGAACAGGCCGTTGGCGTGGGTGTACTCGTGCCCGGCGCAGACCCGGGTCGAACCGGGCAGTGCCGCCAGGCGATCCAGCGAGGCGAGCATCTGAGCCGGCGTGCCCTCGAACAGGCGCCCGCAGCCAAGGCTGAACAAGGTGTCGCCACACAGCAGCAGGCCGGCGCCGACGTAGCCGACGTGGGTGAGGGTGTGCCCTGGAATCGACATCACCTCGAAAGTCAGATCGGGGGCAGGGAGCTCTACGAGGTCGCCATCGCCGACGGCGTGCGTCAGCCCCTCGATGCGCGAATCACGCGGTCCGTATACCGGCACGTCATGGCGTTGCCGCAGTGCCGCCGCTCCACCAATGTGGTCGTTGTGATGATGTGTCAGCAACACGCCACGCAGACGCCATCGGTGCTGCGCCAAGGCTTGCTCGACCACGGCCGCATCGCCAGGATCGACGACGACGGCCTGGCCTTCATCGTCATGAAGCAGCCAGATGTAGTTGTCGGTCAGGGCCGGTAGGGGCAGAAGGTGCAAGGCGGTTCCGGAGGGTCGGGCGACAGCGGCGGCGCGTCGATGCCGATGCGTCATCGGCAGACGCGACCGCCTGGCCGCATTGGAGCGCCCGACTATAAAGGGGCATCGGCGGCTTCTCGTTAGTATGGTGTTAAGAGGTGGGCCGGGCATTCAGATGCGTGCGCCAAGTCAGGCGACTGCGATCCGTTGCCGCTGCGGCTAAACTGGAGGTTCGCGCCAACCGGACCCGCTGCATGCAACCACAGGACGACATCTACGCCACTGTACCGCTGCGCCGATTGCGTGATGCCCAGGCGCGGGTGCTGGCGCCGGAGTTGCAGCGATGTTTCGGGACGCACGCGTTGTTGCTCGGCGTGGCCGCGGACGAGGCGCCGCCGGCACTGCCGATGCTGGGAAGCTGGGTTCGTCTTCATATCGACGGCGGTCGCTATGACGGCGACCTGCGTGCTGCCGTGGATCAGCCGCTGCCGTTCGTGGCCGACGCCTTCGATCTGATCCTGCTGCGCCATGCGCTGGAGGTCTCGCCGGTGTCATCGGCGCTGCTGGAAGATGTGCTGCGCGTGCTGGCGCCGGGCGGGGCGCTGGCCTTGACCGGCGTGCATCCGGTCAGCGGGTGGTCGCCGTGGTTGCGCTGGCACGCGCGGGGCCGGACGCTCAGATTGCAGCTTCCGCTGCAGCTGGAACGCATGCTGCGTCACGCCGGCATGGAGATCGAACTGGCCCGGCGCGTGGGACGCGGTTGGCCGGGTCTGCCGGCGACTTCGACGACAATGGACAGCGTGCTGGGTGGCGGCTACGTGTTGCTCGCGCGCAAGCAGCGGCGGCTGGCCATGCCGCTGCGCATCAATCCCGTGAAACTGATGGTGCCGGCAGCGGACAGGCTGTCGCCTGGGGCACGACCCAATCCAGCCTTGCAGGCAACAGGGATACCCGAACACTCATGAGTGAAGTTGAAGCATTTACCGACGGCGCCTGCCTCGGCAATCCCGGACCGGGCGGCTGGGCCGCGTTGCTGCGGGCTCCGGGCGGTGAGCGGATGCTGGCCGGGCGGGAAGCCGCCACCACCAACAACCGGATGGAGCTGATGGCGGCGATCGGCGCGCTGGAAGCGCTCAAACGCCCCTGCCTGGTCACCCTCACCACCGATTCGCGCTACGTCATGCAAGGCATCGAACAGTGGCTGCCGAAGTGGCGCGCCAACGGCTGGCGCACGGCCGACCGCAAACCGGTCAAGAACCAGGATCTGTGGCAGCGCCTGTCCGATGCGGCGGGCACGCACCAGGTTCGCTGGCAGTGGGTGCGCGGCCACAACGGCCACGCGGAAAACGAGCGGGTGGACCGCGCTGCACGCGAGCAGGCCGAGTCGATCAGGGGCGGGGCATGAGGCAGATCGTTCTCGACACCGAAACGACCGGCCTGGAAGTGCGCCAGGGCCATCGCCTGGTGGAAATCGCCTGCGTCGAGATGGTCGAGCGCAGGCTTACCGGCCGGCACTACCAGACGTATCTGAACCCCGACCGTGCCATCGACGAAGGCGCCCGCCAGGTCACCGGCATCGAGGACGAGTTCCTGCTCGACAAGCCGCGCTTCGCCGATGTCGCCGAGGAGTTCCTGGCCTTCATCGCCGGCGCCGAACTGATCATCCACAACGCGGCCTTCGACGTGGGCTTTCTGGACGCCGAACTGGCGCGCCTCGGTGCCGCCAGCGGCTGCATCGCCGATCGCTGCAGCGTGCTGGACACGCTGGCGATGGCGCGCGAGCGTTATCCCGGCCAGCGCAACAGCCTGGATGCATTGTGCAAGCGGCTGGGCGTGGACAACTCGCGCCGCGACCTGCACGGCGGCCTGATCGACGCGCAGCTTCTGGCCGACGTCTATCTGGCCATGACTTCGGGCCAGGTCGGGCTGGATCTGGAGTTCGACGCAGCGACGCCGCAACACGCGGTGGTACTGCCGACGGCAACCCTGCAGGTGCGCCCACGCGTACTGTGCGCGTCGGCGAGCGAGTTGCTGGCGCATGAGCGGCGACTCGATGCGCTGGACAAGAGCGCGGGCGGGCAGAGCGTATGGCGCCGGTTGGGTTGAGCCGTGCGGCGCGGTGTTTCAGCTGCAGCGCACGAGGACGACGGTGATGTTGTCGTCGCCGCCGCCATCGAGCGCGTTCAACAGCAATTGATCGGCACATTCCTGCGCGGCGAGATCGTTGCGTGAGACGGTGCGGGCGATCGCGGCGTCGTCGACGCATTCCGTCAGCCCGTCGCTGCACAGCAGGAAACTCATGCCGGGTTCAAGCGTGCCCCGGGCCATGCCGATGCGCAGTTGCTCGGTGGCGGTGACACCCAGTGCCTGGGTGAGCAGGTTGCGCTGCGGGTGCTGCGCCGCCTGGGCCGGATCGAGCTGGCCGGCTTCCACCAGCGCCTGGACCAGCGAATGGTCGTGGCTGACCCGACGCAGACTGTGCTGCCACAGGTAGATGCGGCTGTCGCCGACCCAGGCCACTTCATACGCGTCGCCGACGATTCGCAGTGCCGCGATCGTGGTGCCCATCGGCAACAGGTCGAAGCTGGGCCTGGCGTGCGCCAGCAGTCGTTCGCCTGCGCCGTTGACGGCCTCGATCAGGCTTGAGCCGGCTCCGACCAGCTCGACCATCGCATCGCGCACCAGTGCCGATGCCACCTCGCCATGCTGGTGGCCGCCCATGCCGTCGGCGACCAGGAACAGGCCCAGCGAGACATCGGCGTGGTAGGTGTCCTCGTTGCGCGTGCGGCGCAGGCCGACATGGGTTCCGTGTCCGAGCTCGATCATGGGGCTACTGTCAGGGCAAGCTGTGCAGCATGCCGCAAGCCAAGGTTGTTGTCACGGTTCCCTTGCTCGCGTATGATTCGCGGCTCGCATGCGCCCATGCACCCGACCGGAGAGGTGGCAGAGTGGTCGAATGTACCTGACTCGAAATCAGGCGTACGTGCAAGCGTACCGTGGGTTCGAATCCCACCCTCTCCGCCAGATACGCAAAACGCCCCTTTCGGGGCGTTTTGCGTATCTGGCGGAGAGGGTGTCGAACCTGCCCATGGGTCCGAACCGAATCCACGCGCAAAAAAAGGGGGCGGCCGGGACCGCCCCCTTTGCAAACAACCCGACGAGTTTGCCGCGCCGGACGTGTACTCTCAGCCGGCCTTCTTCTTCGCCAGTCGCAACCAGGTGTCGACCACGGTATCCGGATTCAGCGAGACCGATTCGATGCCCTGTTCCATCAGCCACTCGGCCAGGTCGGGGTGGTCGCTGGGGCCCTGGCCGCAGATGCCGACGTACTTGCCGCGCGTGCGTGCAGTCTGGATGGCCATGGCCAGCAGTTTTTTCACCGCCGCGTTGCGCTCATCGAACAGGCTGGCGACGATGGACGAATCGCGGTCCAGGCCCAGAGTGAGCTGGGTGAGGTCGTTGGAGCCGATCGAAAAGCCGTCGAAGATGTCGAGGAACTCGTCGGCGAGCAGGGCGTTTGACGGTACCTCGCACATCATGATGACCTTGAGGCCGTGTTCGCCCTGGCGCAGGTGGTTCTTGGCCAGCACATCGATCACCTTGCGGCCTTCGTCCAGCGTGCGCACGAACGGGATCATCACCCACACGTTGTCCAGTCCCATCACCTCGCGCACGTGCTTGACCGCGCGGCACTCCAGACCGAACGCCTCGGCGAAGCTCGCGTCCACGTAACGGCTGGCGCCGCGGAACCCGAGCATCGGGTTCTCTTCGTGGGGTTCGTAGCGCGAGCCGCCGAGCAGGTTGGCGTACTCGTTGGACTTGAAGTCGCTCATGCGCACGATCACCGGTTTCGGATAGACCGAGGCGGCGATGGTGGCGATGCCTTCGGCGAGGCGATCGACGTAGAACTCGACCGGGCCCGCATAGCCGGCGATACGCTCGTCGATCTTCGCCCTGGTTTCGGCGTCCTGCCTGGCGTATTCCAGCAGCGCGTTCGGATGCACGCCGATATGGCTGGCGATGATCATTTCCAGGCGGGCCAGGCCGATGCCGGCGTTCGGCAGCTGGCCGAAGTCGAAGGCACGCTCCGGGTTGGCCACGTTCATCATGATCTTCAGCGGCGCCTCGGGCATGTCGCCAAGATCCGCGGTGATCCGCTCGAACTTCAGGATGCCTTCGTAGATCGTGCCGGTATCGCCTTCGGCGCAGGACACGGTGACGTCGACGCCATCGGGGATCAGCTCCAGCGCATTGCCGGTGCCGACCACGGCCGGCACGCCCAGCTCGCGGGCGATGATGGCCGCGTGACAGGTGCGGCCACCGCGATTGGTGACGATGGCCGAGGCCCGCTTCATCACCGGCTCCCAGTCCGGGTCGGTCATGTCGGCGATCAGCACGTCGCCAGCCTGCACCTTGTTCATGTCGGCCAGCGAGCGGACCACGCGTGCCTTGCCGGCGCCGATTTTCTGGCCGATCGAGCGCCCTTCGGCCAGCACCTTGCCTTTCTCGCTGAGATGGAAGCGTTCCAGCTGGGTCGCGTGCGAGCGCGACTTCACGGTCTCCGGGCGGGCCTGCACGATGTACAGCTTGCCGGTATGGCCGTCCTTCGCCCACTCGATGTCCATCGGGCGGTCGTAGTGCTGCTCGATGATCAGCGCCTGACGGGCTAGCTCCTGCACGTCGTCGTCGCTGATGCAGAACTGGCGGCGCAGTTCGGCCGGGGTATCTTCGGTCTTCACCCGCTCGCCCGGCGTACTGGAATAGACCATGCGCAGCTGCTTGGCGCCCAGGTTGCGACGAAGCAGCGCCGGCTTGCCGGCGCGCAGGGTCGGCTTGAACACGTAGAACTCGTCGGGATTCACGGCACCCTGCACGACCATCTCGCCGAGGCCGTACGAGCCGGTGACGAACACCACGTCGCGGAAGCCCGACTCGGTGTCCAGCGTGAACAGCACGTCCTCGATGCCGACCACGTTGAGGAAGGTTTCCTGCTGGCCGGCGAACGAGGCGTCGGGAAGGTCCTCGGCCGTCGCCGAGGAGCGCACTGCCACCGCGATGTCCTGGGCGCCGGCGTCCTTGCAGAGCTTGGTGTAGGCATCGCCGATCGCCTGCTCCAGCTCGGCGGGCAAGGCGGTGTCGACGATCCAGCCGCGGATTTCCTTGCCGGCCGCGACCAGGGCATCGACATCGTCGACATCGAGCGGCGCCAGTCGATCCTGGATGCGCCGTGCCAGCCCGCTCTTTTCCAGGTACTGCTGGAACGCACTGGCGGTGGTGGCGAAGCCGCCGGGCACCGAGACACCCAATTTGGCGAGGTTGCCGATCATTTCGCCCAGCGAAGCATTCTTGCCACCGACCTTGCCAAGGTCAGTCATGCGCAGTTGATCGAGCCAAAGCACCAGGTCGTTCAAGGGTGTCTCCTCGGGATGGCGGAACGGGTGCAGGGGGCCAGCGGTCGCGGGCGCGCTGCAAAGAACTGGTATTGTCCGCCGCGGATGGTGCGAAGCACAAGAAGACCAGTGCCACCCGATGTCATTCCAACCCGATACCAGTCAACGCGCGTTCAACACGGGACAGCGTTTTGCCCTTGCGCTAAGGTGCGAGCCTGCGCACTCGGCCCGGCGGAAGCTTCACATGCAGCGAACCGTGTTTTTCATTTCCGATTCCACTGGTATTACCGCCGAGACGATCGGCAACAGCATCCTGGCGCAGTTCGAGGGCGTGAAATTCGATAAGCACCGGCTGCCGTTCACCGACAATCCGCACAAGGCCGAAGTGGCTGCGCTGCGTATCAAGACCAACTACGCGCAAACCGGGCAGCGCCCGGTGGTGGTCAACACCATGGCCGACCGGAACCTGTGCGACATCGTGGCTTCGAGCGGCGCGCTGATGCTGGACGTGTTCGCGCCCTTCATCGGGCCACTGGAGGATGAGCTGCAGACGCGCCGGTCGGGCGCGGTGAATCGTTCGCACGGCATGGTCGATTTCGACAAGTACGAGGCGCGCATCAACGCCACCAACTACGCCTTGTCACACGACGACGGCATCGACGTGGATTACGCCGACGCCGACCTGATCCTGGTCGGCGTGTCGCGTTCGGGCAAGACGCCCACCTGCCTTTACATGGCCTTGCATTACGGCGTCAGCGCCGCCAACTATCCGTTGACCGACGAGGACCTGGAGAAACTGGAGCTGCCCGCGCGGCTGCGGCCGTACAAGGATCGCCTCTACGGGCTGACCATTGATGCGGTGCGCCTGGCGCAGATTCGCGAGCAGCGCCGCTCCGGCAGCCGTTACGCCACGATCGCGCAATGCCGGTGGGAGCTGGAACAGGCCGAACGGCTGATGCGCCAGGCCGGGATCCCCAGCCTCAACACCACCCACGTGTCGATCGAGGAGATCGCCAGCAAGATCTTCGACCGCTTCGGCATCGAGCGGACCATGTTCTGAATTTCATCCGGAGTTTGCGCGTTGCCCACGACTGTCGTACTGGACCATCGAAACAGCCTGCTGCCGGGACGGTTCGAGACCCTGATGGGTCTGTACGCGGAGAACTATCACCGCCTCGCGCGGCTGTTCGCGCCTCAGGAGCTCGTCGCCGGCCACTATGTGTCGCGCGTCGACGATGGCCTGGACGTGCACCTGCAGGTGCAGGAGCACCACCCTTACACCGTCGAGCTGGAACTCACCTACGGTTTCGTCGATGCGCACACCGGCCAGCGCGCACCCTCGGCGCAGTTGCGCATGTACACCGACGCGCACGTCGCCGAGGCGTTGCACTGCCATCCGGGCCGGCATCTGTGGCAGGTGCTGGGGCCGTTTTCGCCGGTGCACTCGGTGTTCCAGCACCGCCTGCGCATGAATCGCTTCCTGACCCGATGGCTGGAATATCTCGCCGAGCAGGGCCATTCCACCGGCACCCTGGAGCCGCAACCGCGCCAGGGTGGGCAGGAACAGGGCTCCCGTTGAAGGGCGCCGCCATGGAAGGCTGCTTCTTGATCCTTGCGCTCGGGGACCGGCGCACAAATGCACGCCGACAAAAAAACCCGCGCAAGGCGGGTTTTCGTTCTGAATGGTGGCGGAGTGGACGGGACTCGAACCCGCGACCTCCGGCGTGACAGGCCAGCATT
>CALCWL010000431.1 GCA_937906285.1 uncultured Rhodanobacter sp.
TACCAGCGCGGCGTGGTGCTGACCCTGGGCCGCTATACCGGCACCAAGGGCCCCGGCCTGGTGCTGCTGATCCCGGTGGTGCAGCACATGATCCGGGTGGATCTGCGTGTCACCGTGCTGGACGTGCCGCCGCAGGACGTGATCTCGCGCGACAACGTCTCGGTGCGCGTCAACGCGGTGGTGTACTTCCGCGTAGTCGACTCGGACAAGTCTGTGCTGGAGGTGGAGAACTTCCTGCAGGCCACCAGCCAGCTGGCGCAGACGCGGCTGCGCTCCGTTCTGGGCCAGCACGAGCTGGACGAGATCCTGTCCCAGCGCGAGTCGATCAACCACACCTTGCAGGTCACCCTGGACGAGGCCACCGACCCGTGGGGCATCAAGGTGATGAACGTCGAGATCAAGGACGTCGATCTCAACGAGACCATGGTGCGGGCGATCGCGCGCCAGGCCGAGGCCGAGCGCGAACGCCGCGCCAAGGTGATCCACGCCGAAGGCGAGTTCCAGGCCGCCGAAAAACTGCGCGATGCCGCCGGGGTGCTGGCCCAACAGCCGCAGGCGCTGCAGTTGCGCTACCTGCAGACGCTGGCGGACATGTCCAGCGGCGGCAAGTCCTCCACCGTGGTGTTTCCGCTGCCGCTGGACCTGATCCGGCCGCTGATCGAGGCATTTCCGTCGAAGCAGGATTCGGGTACAACGGGCTGACCGAATTTTTTCCGAGCAATCCGATGGAAGCAACTTCTGCGGCCGGAAGCCTGGTCTGCGTGGGCCTGGGCATGACCCTCGGTTCTCACCTCGGCCCGCTGGCGCGCAGCCACATCGAGCAGGCCGACGTGGTCTTCGCCGGCCTTTCCGACGGCATCGTCGAGCTGTGGCTGCAGCGCATGCACCGCGACGTGCGCAGCCTGCAGGTGTACTACCACGAGGGCAAGTCGCGCATGCAGACCTACCGGCAGATGGTCGAGGCCATCCTCGCCGAGGTGCGCGCGGGCAAGAAGGTGTGCGGCGTGTTCTACGGCCACCCCGGCGTGTTTGCGTGGGCGCCGCACAAGGCGATCGAGGTGGCCCGCAGCGAAGGCTACGCCGCGCACATGGAGCCGGGCATTTCCGCCGAGGATTGCCTCTATGCGGATCTCGGCATCGACCCCGGCCGCGTCGGCTGCCAGCACTACGAGGCCAGCCAGCTGCTGTTCTACCGGCGCCGGATCGACCCCACGGCGTACCTGGTGCTGTGGCAGGTGGGCCTGGTCGGCGACCAGTCGCTGGCGCGCTTCTCCACCGGCCCGGCCTACCGGCAACTGCTGGTCGAAGTGCTCTCGGGCGACTACCCGCTGGACCATGAAGTGATCGTCTACCGCGCACCGACCCTGCCGATCCAGTCAGCCCGGATCGAGCGCTTGCCGCTGGGCGGATTGCCTCAAGCGGAGGTTGACATGGCCGATACCGTGGTGGTGCCGCCGGCGCGAGCCTTACTGGTGGATCGTGAGATGAGGGCGAAACTGGACTTGCTGGACGAGGCGGCATCCCGAGCTGCTTGCGACGCCGGCTGATGCATCGAGGCTGCAAGGCGTCGAAAGCCCAGCGTAAGATCGCCTTGCGACGCCTGCTTGATGGGGCGTCGATGTGGACGAGGCATGGCGGGGCGGAGCACGGCGTTGGCAGCCAGCTGTCAATCGTTGAAGCAAGGGGACATCAGGTGCTAGACGTTATTGATTTTCTGGAAACCTTGGGGCAGGACGCACAGTTGCGTTACGCGTCACGGGATGAGGTGGGGTTTGCGCTGGCTGGGGCGGAGATGGAGCCGGCGCTGCAGGTGGCGATCCTGTCCAAAAATGGACTGGAGTTGCAGGCATTGCTTGGGCAGAGGCCGTTCTGCTGCCTGATCAACCCGGCCAAGCCCGAGGAGGAACAGGAGGAGTGTGACGGCAACTGCAAGGAGGGTGAGGAGAAGAAGCGTGACGAGGAAAGGAGGGAGAAAAGGGATGGGGACTGAGGATCATCCGCCACTCGCCTTGTCTGCGCTGGCGGTCACCCACTAGCTCATGGACAAGGCTGGCGGCTACAGGCTGGCTTTCGCATACTCTGCGCTTCTGCTCTGGTCGGTGGCGGGTGCCGTCACCATGCCTGCCTTAGTGCCGGAAGATCCCGAGCAGCTGCTGAAACAGGCAGACAGCATTCCGACCTCCGACCGTGCCGAGTTCGGCAAGCTGATGCACAGGCTCGCCAACCCCGATCTGGAGCTCTCTGCACAACAGCAGATGCATCGCCGCTACCTTCTAGCCCGGCAGGCGGCTTTCGCCGGCAATTTCGACGCAGCCTTGCCGTTATTGGCCGTGGTCGCAGACCAGACGGCGTACCCCACGCTGTCGTTTCGCGCCAAGGCTACGGTAATCGATACTCTGGTGTCGCAATCCCGCTACGAGGAAGCCTTCACCAAACTGAATCCGCTGCTGGCGCAGTTGCCGGAAATAAAGGAAACCGCTATCCGTGTGCAGGGGCTCGGTGTCGCGGCGCAGTTGTACAACGAGGCTGGCCAATACGATGTTTCCTCTCGTTACGCCGATCAGATCATCGAGGAGAGCACCGACGCGCAGAGTGCATGCAGGGGCTGGTTCTACAAGTCCGAGGCGCTGTTCGAGAGTGGCGCCGCCAGGCTGGTTGCCGATCAACTCCATGCGGGAAAGGAAGCATGCGAGGAGGCTGGCGGCACGCTCTTCGCGCTCAGCTTCCAGCATTTGCTGGCGAAGTTCGACATGCGGGAGGGTAGACTGGCCCCCGCCATCCAATTGCTGCAAGCGACGTATCCCAAGGTGCTGCGAGCAGGCTTTCCGCCCAAGGTGGCGGATGTCGAGTCCACTCTCGCCGAGGCGCATCTAGAGCGTGGCGATCTTGTCTCGGCCGCAAAGTTTGCTCACCTGGCGCTGGCGACGAATGCCGACAGGCCGTACTCCGAGTCGACTGCCCGGGCCTATCACGTGCTTTACCAGGTCGACAAGAACACCGGCGACGACCGGGCGGCCCTGGCAAATCTTGAAAAATTCGTCGTCACCAACGACGGCTACATGGATCGCCTAAGTGCGAAGGCGCTTGCCTACCAGATCGTCGAGCAGAAGGTGCTGGCGAAGAAGCTGCAGG
>CALCWL010000432.1 GCA_937906285.1 uncultured Rhodanobacter sp.
GATGCCCTTCCAGCCGGTGATCGAGGAGCCGTCGAACATCTTGCCGTCCTCGAACGTCGACTCGTCGATCGCGTGCGCCGGGAAGGTGACGTGGTGGTGCACGCCGAGCATGTCGGCGAAACGCAGGTCGACGAATTCGACCTCGTGTTCCTGGATCAGGTCGAGCACTTTCTGGGCGGTCATGGAGCAGCCTCGATGGGGATGGATGAACGGGTTGAGCAAGCCGTGTGCCAGCGGGTGGAAGCGTTGCGCGGCAACGGCTTGCGCGTTTCCGGGGCGGGCCGGAACGTTTCAGGCTGGTGCAATCGCTCATGCAATTGCACCAACCAGGGTCAATCCGTGAGGATCGGGCCGGCCGCTTCACCCATCGTAAGCGCTTTCCCCGTGCGAGGTAATGTCCAGCCCCTCGCGCTCCGCCTCGTGCGGCACGCGCAGGCCGAACGCCAGCTTGACGAGCAGCAAGGCCAGCACGGAAACCACGCCGCTCCACAGAACGGTGATGCCCACGCCCAACGCCTGCACGCCGAGCTGACGGAGGATCGAGAAGCCTGCCGCACCGGTGCCGCCCAACCCCGGCGCGGTGAACACGCCGGTCAGCAGCGCGCCGACGATGCCGCCGATGCCGTGCACGCCGAACACGTCCAGCGCATCGTCCGCGCGCAGCAGCTTTTTCAGCCCGGTCACGCCCCACACGCAGCACAGACTGGCCACCGCGCCGATCACGATCGCGCCCAGCGGACCCACCGTGCCGCAGGCCGGGGTGATGCCGACCAGGCCGGCCACCGCGCCGGAGGCCCCGCCGACCATCGACGCGTGGCCGCGCAGGCTCGCCTCGACCGCCAGCCAGGCCAGCACCGCCGCCGCGGTGGCCAGCAAGGTGTTGAGGAAGGCCAGCGCCGCGCCGGCGTTCGCCTCCAGGTTGGAGCCGGCATTGAAGCCGAACCAGCCCACCCACAGCAGCGCCGCGCCGATCATGGTGAAGGTCACGTTGTGCGGCTTCATCGGTTCGCGCCCGAAACCCAGCCGCGGCCCGACCAGCCAGGCGCCGACCAGGCCGGCCACGCCGGCGTTGATGTGCACCACGGTGCCGCCGGCAAAATCCAGCGCGCCCTTCGCAAACAGATAGCCGTCCGGTCCGTACCAGACCATGTGCGCGATCGGCAGGTAGGCGAAGCTGAACCACAGCGCGGCGAACAGCAGCACCGCGCGAAAGCGCATGCGCTCGGCCAGCGCGCCCACGATCAGCGCGCCGGTGATGCCGGCGAAGGTGGCCTGGAACGCCACGAACACATACTCCGGCAACGCCACGCCGGCGCTGAAGGTGGCGGACAGCGTGTCCTTGGTGACACCGCGCAGGAACAACTTTCCGAAGCCGCCGATCACCGCGCCGTCGCCGCCGAAGGCGAGGCTGTAGCCGTAGGCCACCCACAGCAGCAACAGCAGCGAGAACACCGTCAGCACCTGCATCAGCACCGACAGCACGTTCTTCGCCCGCACCAGGCCGCCGTAGAACAGCGCCAGCCCCGGCACCGTCATCAGCAGCACCA
>CALCWL010000433.1 GCA_937906285.1 uncultured Rhodanobacter sp.
CGTGATGGCCAATGCCGACAAGGTCGGCGGCAAGATCGGCGAGAGCCTGCGCGCCGCGCTGCCGCAACTGCCGCTGTCGCGCGAACTGGTCACGATCAAGACCGACGTGGCACTGGAGTTCGGCCCTACCGATCTGGCGCAGCGCGAGCCTGATGTCGAACGGCTGCGCGAGCTGTACGCGCGTTACGAGTTCAAGGCGGCGCTGAAGGAACTGGATGCCACGACGGAGCCTGCAGGAGCACACCCTGTGCGCGATGCTCTCGCGGCACGTGGCGAAGAGCCTCGCGCACAGGGTGCGCTCCTGCAGGGGCCGGGCAACTACGAACTGGTCACCACCCAGGGACAGTTCGACGCATGGATCGGCAAGCTGCGCGATGCGCCACTGATCGCCTTCGACACCGAAACCACCAGCATCGACGCCATGCGTGCGGACATCGTCGGCATCAGCCTCGCGGTGGAACCGGGCCAGGCCTGCTACATCCCGCTCGGCCACGACTACCCCGGCGCGCCGCCGCAGCTCGACCGTGACGCGGTGCTGGCGGCGCTCAAGCCGATCTTCGAGGATGCCCGGCGACCCAAGCTCGGCCAGCACGCCAAGTACGACATCAATATCCTGTCGCACTACGGCATCGCGGTGCAGGGTCTCAAGCACGACTCGATGCTGGAATCGTATGTGTGGAACGCCACCGCCACGCGCCACGACATGGACTCGCTGGCGAAGAAGTATCTCGGCTACGACACGGTGAAGTACGAGCAAGTCGCCGGCAAGGGCGCGAGGCAGATCTCGTTCTCGCAGGTGGATCTGGACACCGCCTGCCGCTATGCCGCCGAGGACGCCGACGTCACCCTGCGCCTGCATCACGCGCTGTGGCCGAAGCTGCAGGGCGTACCGTCGCTGCGCCGCGTGTACGAGGAGATCGAGATTCCGCTGGTGCCGGTGCTGGCCGAGATGGAGCGCCGCGGCGTGCTGATCGACGGCGACGAGCTGCGCCGGCAGAGCCAGCAGTTGGGCAAGCGCATGCTGGAACTGCAGCAGCAGTCCTACGCGCTGGCCGGGCGCGAGTTCAACCTCGATTCGCCCAAGCAACTGCAGGCGGTGCTGTTCGACGAACTCGGCCTGGAAGCGAGACTGAAAACGCCGACCGGCCAGCCATCCACCAACGAGGAAGCACTGGAAGCGATCGCCGACAGCCACGAACTGCCGCGGCTGATCCTCGACTACCGCGGCCTGGCCAAGCTGCGCAGCACCTACACCGACAAACTGTCCGCCATCGTCAACCCGCGCACCGGCCGCGTACACACCAGCTACCACCAGGGCTCGGTGGCGACCGGACGGATCTCCTCCTCCGACC
>CALCWL010000434.1 GCA_937906285.1 uncultured Rhodanobacter sp.
CCGACCTCGGCGGCAACGTGATCTCGCACTCCTTCCACCTGCCGCACTTCATGTCGGGGGTGGGCAGCAGCTTCCCGCGCAGCTTCCTCGCCTTCGACGTGCCCAACTACCTGGCCCGGCTGCAGGCCTACAACGGCAACCTGCGGCCGGACGGCACGCCGTACGACTACGCCCTGGCCGGCCCGCAGTGGAACCCGCTGCAGAGCTACCGCGTGAGCGAGAAGACCAATGCGTTCTACGTGCAGGCGGACATGTCCGGCGATCGCTGGGAAGGCGACGTCGGCGTGCGCCTGGTACAGACCGATACCCGCGCCCAGGCCTGGGACGCGAAGATCCTGAGCATCACCGAGAACGGCGCGTTCAACTACACCGCCGAATACGCCGCGCCCACGCCGGTGGTCCAGGACGCGAGCTACAGCTACCTGCTGCCGTCGGCCAACTTCACCTGGCATTTCACCGACCAGCTGCAATTGCGCGCCGGCGCGGCCAAGACCATGGCGCGCCCGGCGGTGGACCAGCTGGCGCCGACCAACACCACCGAAAGCGTTTCGTGGGGCGAGTTCACCCAGGTCTACGGCGGCAACGCGGACCTCAAGCCCTACAGTGCCGCGCAGGGCGACCTGTCGCTGGAGTGGTACTTCGCCGAACACTCCATCGCCAGCCTGGCGGTGTTCTACAAGCGCATCACCAACCAGATCACCACCAGTTGGGAGACCGGCCAGGACATCGGCGTGCCCGGTTACCTGTTCAACATCATGCGCCCGATCAATGGCGACCACGCCCGAGTGAAGGGCATGGAGATGAGCCTGCAGCACTTCTGGAACAACGGTTTCGGTGTGCGTGCGCAGTACACACGCAACCTGTCGACAAGCTGGGTGGATGGCGAGCAGCGTCCGCTCGAGGGCATCGCTCCGGCGACCTATTCGCTGGGCGTGTTGTACGAGAAGGGCAAGTGGTCGCTGGGCGCCAACGCCGACCGCACCAACGGCTTCGTCACCGCGATCAACGTGCTGGGTACCGGCTACAACGAACAGGCCGACGCGATCACCTGGGTGACGGCGCATGTCTCCTACAAGTTCAACGACATGATCAGCGTCAGCCTCGACGGACAGAACCTGCTGGACAAGGCGCAGACCTACAGCATCAACGGAAACCCGCTGCTGTCGCAGGGCTATTACCGCTATGGCCGCTCGGTAAACCTGGGCGTGGCCTTGCGGTTCTAGGGCGACGCGCGCCGCCTTGCCCGGAATTCCCGGGCGCGGCACGCATGAGTCTGGTCCGCATGGGTTGATCCGCATGGGCTGGCGCAGGCGCCGCGTCAGCCCATGCACGTCCCGCGGGGCGGACTGCATGGACGCAATTTCTTGCAGGCTTTCGCGATGCCTTGGTACGTTATATCGTTGCGCACCGATTCTTCCCACGTCGACGCGCACGCATGAAAAACCTGTGGTCCGATTGTCTGCCGGCACCGTCGAGATGGCGGTCGCGATGATCAGGCGGGCAGGCGGGTCGCTGCTGGCGGTCGTCGCGGTGATGGCGATCGGCGGTTGCGCGGTGGGGCCGGATTTCCAGCGGCCGGCGGCGCCGGACGTCGCCAGCGCGGCCGCCGGACCGCTGCCCGACAGCACCGCCGGCGCAGACGTCGGCGGCGGGCAGCCCCAGCACTTCGTTTCCGGCGGCGACATCCCCGCACAGTGGTGGACGCTGTTCCATTCCGCCCAGCTCGATGCGTTGATCGAACGGGCGCTGGCGCACAACCCCGACCTCAAGGCGGCGCAGGCGGCGCTGGCGGTGGCGCGCGAGAACACGCTCGCCGGACGCGGCGCGTACGCGCCCAGCGTCAGTGCGGGCTTCTCGGCCGGCCGCGAGCAGGACCCGCCCGGCGCGCTGGCGCCGGTGCCGAGCAACAACGCGTTTCTGTACAACCTGTTCACGCCGCAGGTCAGCGTGTCGTACGTGCCGGACGTGTTCGGCCTGAACCGGCGCAACGTGGAATCGCTGAAGGCGCAGCAGCAGGAGGTGCGCTTCCAGATGCTGGCCACGCGCATCACGCTGAGCAGCAACGTGGTGGTGGCGGCGGTGCAGCAGGCTTCGCTGCGTGCGCAGGTCGACGCGACGCGCGAGCTGATCGCGACCGACGCGAAGATGGTCAAGCTGCTGCGTTACCAGCTGGACAAGGGCTACGCGGGGCGGCTCGATCTTGCCGCGCAGGAAGCGCAGCTGGCCCAGCTGCAGGCCACGCTGCCGCCGCTGCTGACCCAGCTGGACCAGCAGAACCATCTGCTGGCCGTGCTCGCCGGCGAACTTCCCGGCCAGGCGCCGCCCCCGTCGTTCGACCTCGCCGGCCTGCAATTGCCGCCACAACTCCCCGTGAGCCTGCCCTCGGCTTTGGTGGCGCAGCGCCCCGACGTGCGCCAGGCCGAGGCCAACCTGCACGCGGCCAGTGCGCAGATCGGTGTGGCGATCGCCAACCGTCTGCCCAACATCACGTTGACCGCGAATGCGGGCAGCACGGCGCTGGCGATCAGGCAGTTGTTCGAGAGCGGCACCGGCTTCTGGAGCCTCGGCGCGGACCTGGCCGCGCCGATCTTCCAGGGCGGCAGCCTGCGGCATCAGGAGCGCGCGGCCAAGGCGGCCTACGTGCAGGCGGCGGAGGAATATCGCGGCACCGTGCTGACCGCGTTCCAGAACGTCGCCGATACGCTGGCCGCGCTGCAGCACGATGCCGAGGGCCTGCAGGCGGCGGCCAAGGCCGCGGATGCCGCCAGACTCACCTTGAAACTTTCGCAGCGCCAGTACCAGGACGGCTACGCCAGCTACCTGTCGCTGCTCGGCGCGGAGCAGGCCGACCAGCAGGCGCGCATCGCCCTGGTGCAGGCGCAGGCCAGTCGCTACGTCGACACCGCCGCGCTGTTCCAGGCCATGGGCGGCGGCTGGTGGCACGACGCCGGCGCCCACTCCACCGATGCCGCTGCCACCCGGGATAGCGATGAAAAGTAGATCCTGCTCCGTGCCCTTCTGGCGCGCGCCCGCGCTTGCGCTGATGGCCGCCGCGACGCTGGCCGCCTGCTCGTCGAAGGCCGCGCCGCAGGTCGCCGCCGACACGCCGCACGACGTGACGCTGACCGCGGCGCAGCGCCAGCACATCCACCTGCTGACCATCGAACGCAGCCGCTTCCATCGCAGCATCGAGACCAGCGCCGTGGTGGATTTCGACCACGACCGCGCGGCGCAGGTGCTGGCGCCGTTCTCCGGCCCGGTGACCGAGGTGCTGGTGAGCCCGGGCGACCAGGTGAAGGCCGGGCAGCCGCTGGCGCGGGTGGATTCGCCCGACTTCGCCGCCGCCGTCGGCGCGTACCGGAAGGCGCTCGCCGCGGCGCATGCCGCCGACCAGCTGGCGGCGACCGATCGCGACCTGTACGCGCACCAGGCCATCTCGCAGCGCGAACACGCGCAGGCGCAGTCCGATGCGGCGGGCGCGGATGCCGACCGCGATGCCGCGTTGCAGGCGTTGCTGGCCCTGCATGTCGATGCGCCGACCCTGCAGGCGATCCGCGAAGGCAAGCCGGTGGCGCATGGCCAGGGCGTGATCCGCGCGCCGATCGCCGGCACCGTGGTGGAGAAGTCCATCGTCCCCGGCCAGTTGCTGGCGGCCGGCTCGACGCCGTGCTTCACCGTCGCCGACACCTCGAGCATGTGGGTGATGGCGCAGCTGTTCGGCGACGACCTGGCGGCGGTGGAAAACGGCGACGCGGCCACCGTCGAGGTCGGCGACGGCGTGACGATGGTGGGCAAGGTGACCAACGTCGGCGCCGTGGTCGATCCCGATACGCGTGCGATCGGCGCGCGCGTGCAGGTTGCCAATCCGCACGGCGTGCTCAAGCGGCAGATGTACGTGCGCGTGCGGATCGAGTCGGGCAGGGCGCACGAGGGCCTGCTGCTGCCGGTGTCGGCGGTGCTGCGCGATGACGAGAACCTGCCGTTCGTGTACGTGGCGGATGCCGACGGCGGCTACGCGCAGCGCAGCGTGACCCTGGGCGGTCGCGTGGGCGATGCCTTCGAGGTTCCCGCCGGCCTGCACGCCGGCGACAAGGTCGTGGTGGACGGCGCGATCTTCCTGCATTTCATGCAGACCCAATGAGCGCGCCGACCCCGCCCGCAGCGCCGCCGCCGCGCCCGGCCTCGCTGGTCAACCGCATCGTCGCCTTCGCGCTGCAGCAGCGCATGCTGATGGTGCTGCTGGCGCTGGGCCTGGCCGCGGCCGGCGTGTGGTCGTACCACGTGCTGCCGATGGACGCGTACCCGAACCTGTCGCCGCCGATGGTCGACATCGTCACGCAGTGGCCGGGCCATTCGGCCGAGGAAGTGGAGCGGCTGATCACGGTGCCGGTGGAGCTGGGCATGAACGCCATCCCCGGCATGGTCACCAAGCGCTCGGTGTCGCTGTACGGCCTGTCCGATGTCACGCTCGGCTTCGCCGACGGCACCGATCCGTATTTCGCGCGCCAGCGCGTGCGCAACCGCCTGCCGGATGTCGAACTTCCCGACGGCGTGTCCTCGTCGATGTCGCCGATGTCGCCGCCGTCGGGGCTGGTCTACCGCTACGTGCTGCAGAGCACCGACCGCTCACCGATGGAGCTGAAGACGCTGAACGACTGGGTCGTCGCGCCGCAGTACCGTGCCGTACCCGGCGTGGCCGACGACTCCGGCTTCGGCGGCGGCACCATGCAGTACCAGGTGTTGCTCGATCCGGTGAAGATCGCCGCGCTGGGCATGTCGGTGGCGCAGGTCGAGGCCGCGCTGGCAGCCAACAACGGCAATGCCGGCGGCGGCTTCTACACTCAGGGCGGGCAGTTCTTCTACGTGCGCGGACTGGGCCGACTCGAAACCGTGCGGGACATCGGCAACGTGGTGCTGGCGGTGCACGACGGCACGCCGATCCTGGTGAAGAACGTCGGCACCGTGCAGGTCGGCATCGCGCCGCGGCTGGGCGAGTTCGGCTACATGGGCCAGGACGACGCGGTGGAAGGCGTGGTGCTGGCGCTGACCGGCTCGAAGACCGAGAACGTGCTGCAGCGGGTCGAGGCCAAGACGCAGGAGCTCAACCGCGAGGTGCTGCCCGACGACGTCAAGATCCACCCGTTCTACGACCTCACCGACCTGATCGGCCAGACCAAGGCGGTGGTGATGCACAACCTGCTGCTGGGCATGGTGCTGGTGGTCGCGGTGCTGATCTTCTTCCTCTACGACGTGCGTGCCGGGCTGATCGTGGCGGTGACGATCCCGCTGGCGCTGCTGTTCGCCTTCGTGTGCCTGGATCTGAAGGGCGCTTCGGCCAACCTGCTGTCGATCGGCGCGGTGGACTTCGGCATCCTGGTCGATGGCGCGATCTTCATGGTCGAGAACATCTTCCGCGAACTGGCTGCGCGGCAGGGCACCGGGTTCGACATCCGCGAGGTGATCCAGAGCGCCGCCTCGGAAGTGGACCGCCCGCTGGTCTACGCGGTGGCGGTGATCGTGGCCAGCTTTCTGCCGATCTACGTGCTGGCCGGGCCTTCCGGCACGCTGTTCAAGCCGATGGCCGACACCATGATCTTCGCCCTGGTCGGTTCGCTGCTGGTGACGCTGACCCTGCTGCCGGTGCTGTGCGCGCTGTTCATGCGCCGCGGCGTGCGCGAGCGGCGCAACGCGATGTACGAAAAGTTCAGGAGCTGGTACGTGCGCGGGCTCGAACGCCTGCAATCGTATGCCTGGCGGGTGACCGGCGCCTCGCTGTTGTTGCTGATCGTGGCGCTGGTCATGATGCGCGGCATCGGCGCCGAATTCATGCCGCACCTGGACGAAGGCTCGCTGTGGGTGCGCGCCACCATGCCGTACACCATCTCCTTCGACGAGGCCTCGAAGATCTCGCCGCAGATACGGCAGATCCTGCGCTCTTTCCCCGAGGTCACCACGGTCGGCTCCGAACTTGGCCGTCCGGACGACGGTACTGATTCCACCGGCTTCTTCAACGACGAGTTCTTCGTCGGCCTGAAACCGTACTCGCAGTGGGACGACAAGTACCGCAGCAAGCAGGACCTGATCGCGGCGATCGACAAGAAGCTTTCGGTGTTTCCCGGCATCCAGTTCAACTACACCCAGCCGGCCGAGGATGCGGTGGACGAGGCCGAGACCGGCCTGAAAAGCTCGCT
>CALCWL010000435.1 GCA_937906285.1 uncultured Rhodanobacter sp.
CCCCGCGGTGCGCCTGGACGGCGAGCTGCGGGCCGACGACCGCATCCCGCTGCTCGACGATGGCGTCGAGCATCATGTGGAGCTCGATTGGCCGCGCACGAGGTAACTGCGTCAACGGCCCTGCTCACGCTTCGGGCGCGACAGACGCTCGATCGCCTGTGCCGGCGTGATGATGGCGAGGCCGCGCAGCGGTGCGAGCACCAGCAGGTCGGCATCGCCGGTGATCAATGCATCGGCTCTCGCCGCGAGCGCGAGTTGCAGGAACGGCAGGTCATGCGGGTCGCGGCAGGGGGGTGTCCGGGGTGGTGGATCGGGGATGCGGAACGTCTCCGCCCATGGCAAATAGTCGGCGAGCAGATCGTGTTGCTCGTCGGCGGTCAGCTTGAACTTGGGGTAGGCGAGCACGCGGATCAGTTCAGCGGCAGTATCACGACTGACCAGCGGCACGTGCAGCGCCGCCTGCCAGGCGAGGCGCAAACGACCACTGACGCCACCAGGGCGGATCAGCGCCGACAACACGACGTTGGTGTCAAGTACCCAGCGAGGTTTCCCGTGCGCGGGTGAACTCACCGCTTGCGCCGTGGCACGGGTGTGCTCGTGCGCGATGGTTTCGCGTCGTCCCGGCCCCGCGGCTCGGCGATGTGTGTGGTGTGGCGTGCCGGGTCAGCCTGGCGCGCCCAGGAAACCGCCGCAGCGAGACTATCGTCGCCGAGGTTCAGCTTGGCGAGCTTGGCGCGCACGGCGTCGGCGCGCTGGATGCGCACAGGCGTCAGCACGAGTTGCCCGGCACGCGCTTCCACCTCGAAATACTCGGCATGGCCGGTGGCCTCGACCGCCGCCTTGGGCAGCGTCAACTGGTTCTTGCTGGTGAGCTTGGCTAGCATTGGCCTGGGCCGAATGTAAGGAAACCTTACTTTAGGTCGAATGAGCCCGGCCTGCAATCTTGTCGCCGGGTTCGGATCGCGCCTCATGGTGCGAGTGGCGTCAACGGCAGCTCCCTGCCTGACCTCAGCTCACAGCTTGCGAGAATCGCGAGTCCGGTACACGCCCGGGCTCGCTCACGCGAATCCGTCGCCGGGCGTCGCGTTCAAAGGTGTCGCAAGCTTGGGTGGCGGTGATTCGGCCCTGAGCCAGAGGCGGGCAGCCTCGCCCCCAAAGCTCGTCGAGGAAGACTCACCGATCCAGCGGACTCAACACCCCATGCCCGCCGCGATTGAGCACATGCGTGTAGATCTGGGTGGTGGCCACGTCCTTGTGGCCGAGCAGTTCCTGGATGGTTCGGATGTCCTGACCGGCTTCCAGCAGGTGGGTGGCGAAGGAATGGCGCAGCGTGTGGCAGGTGGCCGGCTTGACGATGCCGGCCTTGAGTCGCGCGTTGCGTACCGCGCGCTGCAGGCCAGCCTCGTCCACGTGATGGCGCCGCCGCTCGCCATCGCGCGGATCGCGCGACAGCTGATCCGATGGAAACACGTACTGCCACCCCGGCTCGCGCGGCGCCGACGGGTATTTGCGCGCCAGCGCATGCGGCAGCCACACCGCGCCCAAGCCTGTTGCCAGATCCTGCTGATGGATCAGGCGCACCCGCTCCAGTTGCGCGCGCAGCGCTTCACGCAGGCGTTGCGGCAACGGAACGTGCCGATCCTTGCCGCCCTTGCCGTCGCGCACGCAGATCTGATTGAGCTCGAAATCGACATCCTTCACACGCAGGCGCACGCACTCCATCAGCCGCATGCCCGAGCCGTACAGCAGCGAAGCCATCAAGCCAAAGCGGCCATCCATCATCGCCAACAGCCGGTTCACCTCGTCGCGCGAGAGCACCACCGGCACTCGCTGCGGCCGCTTCGCCCGCACCACTGTCTCCATCCACGGCAGCTCGATCGACAACACCTCCTTGTACAGAAACAGCAGCGCCGACAGCGCCTGGTTCTGCGTGCCCGCC
This sequence comes from uncultured Rhodanobacter sp., assembly GCA_937906285.1. GTDB lineage: Bacteria > Pseudomonadota > Gammaproteobacteria > Xanthomonadales > Rhodanobacteraceae > Rhodanobacter. The sequence goes on from CALCWL010000435.1 coordinate 1,940, forward strand.
GCCACCTTGCCCTCCACCGCCAACGTACTCAGAAAACCCTCGACCTCCGCCACCCCCATGTCGCGCGGATGCCGCTTGCCGGTAGCCAGGATGAACCGACGAATCCAGCCCAGGTACGCCCGTTCCGTCCGCAAGCTGTAGTGCTTCAAACGCAACCGCGCCCGCACCTGATCCAGCAACCGCGGCGTTTTTGCCTCCGTTACACCCTCACTTCCGCCCTGGTAACTCATACACCCTCAAAAGTGCCCGATAACGCGGCCAGCTTGAACCGGCTTCGACCGCTCGGCTGCAGCCCAAAGGCCTGATGGGCCGTAGGAATTGCCGTCTTGTGCGGTCGGGGGCCGCGCCGCATACTCCACGCAACACCCCACTTTTGGGGTCTACTTAGCGTTAGGCATCACGTAGCCATGCAGGAAGAAATCACCAATGGCGTTGTTGCCG
>CALCWL010000436.1 GCA_937906285.1 uncultured Rhodanobacter sp.
GATCAGGCGTTCGTACTCGGCGCGGTTCGCCTCCAGCGACTTCAGCTTGTAGCGGCACGAGCCGAACGCGCCGCCGGGCGTGTGGCGCAGTGCGGCGATCGCGGCGGCCGATTCCTTCGAGGTGTCGATCAGCTCCTCGCGCAGCGCGCCGAGGATGCCGTTGCGCGCGGCGTACACCTTCACCCCCTTGCCGCGGGCGGCCTCGATCACGCCGGCGGCGGTGGCGTTGATCACGGCGGTGACGCCGCCGGATTGGGCGTACAGCAGGTTGCCGGTAATGGCGGGCGAACGGCGGTTCGGGCTCATGGGATCCTCGATCGGGCAGTGGCAGCGTGGCAGCGGTGTCGGCAAATCTTTTTTCTGCAACAGTTACTTGGCTGGATACGACGAAGGTCGCTGTTTGACGGCACCCGGTGCAGCGGCTAATTTGACGGCAATTTCGTGCATCGGGCGGGCTGCTGCAGCGTGCGGCGGCCCGCCGAATTCGTGGAGCATTATGCGACTCGTCCTACTTGGTGCGCCCGGTTCGGGCAAAGGTACGCAGGCGGCCCGGCTGAAGACGGCTCTGGGTGTTCCGCATATCTCGACCGGCGACATGCTGCGCGCCGCCGTCGCCGCCGGCACTGCGATGGGGCTCAAGGCCAAGGCGGTGATGGACGCCGGCCAGCTGGTTTCCGACGACATCCTGCTCGGCATGCTGGAAGAGCGCCTGGCCCAGCCCGACGCGAAGGCCGGCTTCATCCTCGACGGCTACCCGCGCAACCTGGCCCAGGCCGATGCGCTCGACCACCTGCTGGCCAAGCTCGGCCAGCCGCTGGATGCGGTGGTGAAGCTGGAGGTGCCGGACGCGGCGATCATCAAGCGTGTGGAAATCCGCTTCAAGGCCGAAGGCCGCGCCGACGACAACCCCGACACCGTGCGCAGGCGGCTGGGCGTCTACGCCGAGCAGACCGCGCCGGTGGCGGATTTCTACGCCGGCCGCGGCAAGCTGCAGGTGGTGGACGGCGTCGGCGAACTGGCCGAGGTCACCGCGCGGATCGAGCGCGCGCTGCAGAACGAAGCCGCCGCCGCGAACGGCTGAGTGCTTCCCCGCTCCGGCGGAGCGGATTTCACGGAGTCGCTCGGCATGCGTCTGCACATCCTCGGCATCTGCGGCACCTTCATGGGCGGCGTCGCGGCGCTCGCACGCGAGCTGGGCCACGCGGTCGAAGGTTCCGACGCCAACGTCTATCCGCCGATGAGCACCCAGCTGGAGGCGCTCGGCATCGGCCTGGTGAGCGGCTATGCGGCCGAAAACCTGCAGCCGGCGCCGGATCTGGTGGTGGTCGGCAACGCGATGAGCCGCGGCAACCCGGCGGTCGAGTACATGCTCGACGCGCGTCTGCGCTACGTCTCCGGCCCGCAGTGGCTGGGCGAGACGGTGCTGGCCGGGCGCGACGTGCTGGCCGTGGCCGGCACCCATGGCAAGACCACCACGACCAGCCTGCTGGCGCATCTGCTGGAAAGCGCGGGGGTGGCGCCGGGGTTCCTGGTCGGCGGAGTGCCGGGCAATTTCGGGGTGTCGGCGCGGCTGGGGGGCAAGCAGGCATACGCGGGCCCCGAACCCTCATCCGGCGCTGCGCGCCACCTTTTCACCCGCGAGGGGACTCCCCAAGGGTCGCCGAGGGGAGAAGGGAGTGTTGTGCCGCCTGCGGCGGCGCCTTTCGTGATTGAGGCGGACGAGTACGACACCGCGTTCTTCGACAAGCGCTCGAAGTTCGTGCACTACCGTCCGCGC
>CALCWL010000437.1 GCA_937906285.1 uncultured Rhodanobacter sp.
CGGCTACAGCCAGATCGCGCTGTCGCCGGACGGCAAGAAGCTGGCGTTGATCGCGCATGGCGAGGTGTTCGCCACCGACGCGGCCAAGGGCGGCCACGCGCGCCGCCTCACCCGCACCGCGGCGGAGGAGTACGACCTGGCCTGGGCGCCGGACAGCCGTCGGCTGGTCTACGGCTCCAGCCGCGACGGCCACGGCCAGCTCTACCTGTACGACTTCGCCAGCGGCAAGGAAACCGCGCTGACCTCCACCACCGGCAGCGACACCGCGCCGCGCTTCTCGCCCGACGGCAAGCAGCTGGCCTTCCTGCGCAACGACCGCGAGCTGTGCGTGCTCGACATCGCCAGCGGCAAGCTGCGCCGCGTGGTGAAGGCGCGCATCGACCTGCCCCGCCCGCTCGATTCCGCCGCGCCGTTCGCCTGGTCGCCGGACGGCCGCTGGCTGGCCTACCTCGACTTCGGCCCGCGCATGTTCCGCAACGTGCATGCGGTATCGCTGGCCGACGGCAGGCAGCTGGTGCTGAGTTCGCTGGCCAACACCGACGCGGACCACGTGTCGTGGAGCGCGGACGGCCGCAGCGTGCTGTTCACCACCGGCCAGCGCACCGAGGAGGGTCAGGTCGCGCAGGTCGACCTGCTGCCGCGCACGCCGGTGTTCCGCGAGGACCGCTTCCAGGATCTGTTCAAGGCCAAGGCGGACGACGACAAGCACCAGGGCAAATCCGGCGACGCCGACGACAAGCCCGCGGTGAAGCCCGTGCGCATCGACACCGACGGCATCCGCGAGCGGCTGAGCCTGCTGCCGGTGGGCCTGGACGTCGGCGCCGCGCAGATCAGCCCGGACGGCAAATCCCTGCTGCTCACCGCCCAGGTCGCCGGTACGACGAACCTCTACAGCTGGTCGCTCGACCCGCTGGCGAAGGAGCCGCCGGTGGCGCGCCAGCTCACGCATACGCCGGGCGACAAGCAGGACGCGCAGTTCAGCGCGGACGGCAAGCAGGTGTTCTACCTCGACGCCGGCAAGATCCAGTCGCTCAAGCTGGACGACAAGGGTGACGCCAAGCCCGAGGCGCTGGCCGTCGACGCCGCGATGGAGGTGGATTTCGACAGCGAAAAGCGGGTGGTGTTCGAGCAGGCCTGGCGCTGGCTGCGCGACGCCTTCCACGACCCGGCGATGCATGGCGTGGACTGGAACGCGGTGCACACCACCTACGCGCCGCTGGTCGCCAACGCGGCCACCCCCGCGGCGCTGTACCGGCTGCTCAACCTGATGGTGGGCGAACTCGACGCCTCGCACTCCGGCGCGCGCGCGCCGCAGAAGCGCGAGTCGATCACCGGTCGGCTCGGCCTGATGTTCGACCGCGCCGAATACGAACAGCACGGCCGCCTGCGCATCGCCAGCGTGCTGCCGCTGTCGCCCGCCGCCGTCGCCGGCGGCATCGACGCCGGCGACTACCTGCTGGCGATCGACGACGAGCCGCTGGACGCGCACGCCAACCTGGCCCAGCGCCTCGCCCACCGCATCGGCGACAAGGTCGACCTGCGCCTCGCCGACAACGCCGCCGGCAAGGGCGCGCGCGACGTGGCGGTCAAGCCGATCGACTCCAAGGATCTCTCCGAACTGGTCTACCGCGCCTGGACCGCGGACAACCGCGCCTACGTGGCCAAGGCCAGCGGCGGGCGCCTGGGCTACGTGCACCTGCGCGACATGTCCTACGCCTCGCTGCAGGATTTCTACAAGGACCTGGACGCGCAGAACGCCACCCGCGACGGCGTGGTGATCGACATCCGCAACAACTTCGGCGGCTTCGTCAACGCCTACGCGCTGGACGTGCTCGCGCGCCGGCCCTACCTCAACATGACCTTCCGCGGCTTCGACCAGGCCGAACCGGCGCGCAGCATCCTCGGCCAGCGCGCGCTGGAGCGCCCCACCGTGCTGATCACCAACCGCGTCACCCTCTCCGACGGCGAAGACTTCTCCGAAGGCTACCGCGCGCTCGGCCTGGGCAAGATCGTCGGCGAACCCACCGCCGGCTGGATCATCTACACCTCCGCCGGCAAGCTGATCGACGGCGGCACCGTGCGCCTGCCCTTCATCACCATCACCGACAATCACGGCCAACCGATGGAAAACCACCCCCGCCCGGTCGACATCCCGGTCAGCCGCGCACTGGGCGAGTCGTACCAGGGCAAGGACAGCGAACTGGATGCGGCGGTGCGGAGTTTGCTGGGGACGGTGGGTGGGGCCGCCAGAAGTTGACGCGAGGGAGGTGGCCGGACCCGCCGAACATCCGCGGACAGCGCTTCGCTTCGCATCCTCCCATCCACCGAGCGGTCGTTCGATTGGGCAAATCCCGAATAGCCGTCCCTGCCGGTAGGCACAAAGTGTCGAAGACCGGCCGTGACAACGGGGTGGAACCCCTCCCCCGGAGGGCCGGCCTCCGCCTCACGCAGGAAGCCGATGACGTGTTCTTCGGGAAGCCGCTCCTTTACGTCCAATCTCCTCCGGAAGGGGATTGAACTCCAAACTGCGGTGCTACCCAAGCGTGGGGGGATGTTATGCGGGAGGACGGAAAATGGTGCGCCCGGCGGGATTCGAACCCACGACCACCGCCTTCGGAGGGCGGTACTCTATCCAGCTGAGCTACAGGCGCATTGTGTGGCCGCGCGCGG
>CALCWL010000438.1 GCA_937906285.1 uncultured Rhodanobacter sp.
TCGTGCACGCCGACGTGCTGAAGGTCGACTTCACCGCGATGGCGCACAGTCACGGCGTGCCGCGGTTGCGGCTGGCCGGCAACCTGCCCTACTACATCTCCAGCCCGATCCTGTTCCACTGCGTCGAGCACGCGGCGGCGATCGAGGACATGCATTTCATGCTGCAGAAGGAAGTCGTCGACCGGATGGCTGCTGCACCGGGCAGCAAGGTATACGGCCGGTTGTCGGTCATGCTGCAGCTGGCGTGTCGGGTGGAACCGCTGTTCGACGTGCCGCCGGAGTCGTTCCGCCCGCCGCCGAAGGTCGACTCTGCCGTGGTGCGACTGCGGCCGCTGCCGCCGGAAGAGCTGCACGATGCCAACCCGGCGCAACTCTACGCCGTGGTGAAGGCGGCATTCGCACAACGCCGCAAGACGCTGTCCAACGCCCTCAAGCAGATGATGGACAGCGACGCGATCCGCCGCGCCGACGTGGACCCCCGCGCACGCGCCGAAACGCTGTCGCCGGCGGATTTCGTGCGCCTGGCCAAGGTCGTTCCGGCGGGGCAGTGAAGCCGTCGCGCACGCGCCGCCCCATTGGCGGGCGCAGGCCTTACAATCCGGGCATGACCGAACAATCCCCCTACACGATCGACGTGCAGGTGCAAACCCGCTTCGTTCCCGACCAATCCAGGCCGGGGGACAATCGTTACGTTTTCGCCTACACGATCACCTTGCGCAACGCCGGCCAGCTGCCCGCACGCCTGCTCGCGCGGCGCTGGCAGATCACCGACGCGAACGGCAAGGTCGAGGAAGTGAGCGGCGACGGCGTGGTCGGCGAACAGCCGTGGATGCGCCCCGGCGAGGATTTCGAATACACCTCCGGCGCCGTGCTGGAGACACCGGTAGGCATCATGGGCGGCAGCTACCAGATGCTCGCCGACGACGGCACCGAGTTCGAGGCGCCGATCCCGACCTTCACCCTGTCCATCCCGCGTACGCTGCACTGATGGTCCGGGACTGACATGGCTACGTACGCCATCGGCGACGTGCAGGGCTGCTATCCCGAGTTGCAACGCCTGCTGGAGAAACTGCGCTTCGACCCCGCGCGCGACCGGCTGTGGTTCTGCGGCGACCTGGTCAACCGTGGCGGGCAGTCGCTGGAAACCCTGCGGCTGATCCACGACCTGCGCGACTCATGCGTGATCACCCTGGGCAACCACGACCTCAGCCTGCTGGCGATCGCGCAGCGCAAGCCGGAGGCGCAGGCGCGGGTGAACCCCGAACTGCGCGAGGTGCTGTTCGCCGACGATGCGCCGGTGCTGTTCGAATGGCTGCGCTCGCAGAAGCTGATGCACCACGACGAACAGCTCGACTGGGCAATGGTGCATGCCGGCCTCGCACCGGTGTGGACGCTGCGTCAGGCGCTGCGTGCCGCCCAGGATGTCGAGCGCGAGCTGTCCAGCCCGCGCCATCCGCGCCTGCTGCGCAACCTGTTCGGCAATCGTCCCGCGCAGTGGTCGAGTCGGCTGCAGGGCCTGGATCGCTATCGCGCCACCATCAACACGATGACGCGCATGCGCTACTGCGATGTTAGCGGGCGCATCGACTTCGACGCCAAGGGCATCCCCGGCACGCAGAAACCCGGCCTGTATCCGTGGTTTGCCGTGCCCGGCATGCGGCGCCGCGACGTGCGCATCGTTTGCGGCCACTGGTCGGCGCTGGGCCGGTTCGACGGACTGGGCGTGCACGCGATCGACACCGGCTGCGTGTGGGGCGGCAAGCTCACCGCCTTGCAGCTGGACGGCGAGGAGCCGCGCCACATCACCGTCAATGCCGAGCCGCACCGCAAGCGGCCGCCGGGCGGCGAGGACTGAAAGGCGAGAAGTGAGTGGAGAGGAGTGAGAAACGAGAGAAGGCGAGTGGCTGTTCGCTCTCTCTCACTTCTCACCTCTCTCCACTCACTCCTGCTTTCCGTCTCAGCTCAGCTGTCCGTGACAGTGCTTGTATTTCTTGCCGGAGCCGCAGGGACACGGCTCGTTGCGGCCGACCTTGGGGCCGGCATGCTGCACCGGTTGCGGAGCCAGGCGGGCGCCATCATCCGGAGCCGCGGCGCCAGCGTTGCCGAAGGCATCGGGCGGCGCGCCGCCGCCGGTCGCGAGCATCTGCTTCTGCAGGCGCTCGGCCATGCGCTGCTGCTCGGCCTCCATCGCCGCGACTTCCTCCTCGCTGCGGATGCGGATGCGCGCGAGCATCTGCACCACCTCGGACTTGATCCGCGCCAGCATGTCGGAGAACAGCTTGAACGCCTCGCGCTTGAACGCCTGCTTGGGATCCTGCTGCGCGTAGCCCACCAGGTAGATGCCCTGGCGCAGGTAATCCATGCTGGAAAGATGGTCCTTCCACGCGTTGTCGACCACGGTCAGCATGACGTGCTTTTCCAGCTGGCGCATGGTCTCGGCGCCGATCTGCGCCTCCTTGTCCCGGAACAGCTCCGCCACCGCCTCGTCCACGTGCCTGCGGATCGTCTCGGCGTCGATCTCGCTCTGCTGCTCGAGCCAATGCCTGAGGTCGAGCGAGAGGCCGAACTGACTCTCCAGCTCGCGATCCAGGCCGGCGATATCCCACTGTTCGTCGATGCTCTGCGGCGGCACGTAGGCCTGCACCATGGTCTGCACCACGTCCTCGCGGATGTCGACGACGGTGGCCGCAACCTCCTCGCCCTCCAGCAACTCGTCGCGCTGGGTGTAGATCACCTTGCGCTGGTCGTTGGCGACGTCGTCGAACTCGAGCAGGTGCTTGCGGATGTCGAAGTTGTGCTGCTCGACCTTGCGCTGCGCCGCCGAAGATGCGCAGCAGGTTGTCTTCCAGCGACAGGTAGAAGCGCGAGGAGCCCGGGTCGCCCTGGCGGCCGGAGCGGCCGCGCAGCTGGTTGTCGATGCG
>CALCWL010000439.1 GCA_937906285.1 uncultured Rhodanobacter sp.
GAAGTCGCCGTCGACGATGCACTTGTTGCCCACCGGCGGCTTCAGCAGGTGGCGATGTTCCTCGATCCAGCGCTGCAGGTTGATGGGCGGGGTCAGGGCCATGGCGTTGCTCGCATGTGATGCGTGCATCTTAGCGCCAGCGCGGGCGTCACACCTCCAGCGTGGCCAGGTCCCCCTTTTCCTCCAGCCAGGACTTGCGGTCGCCCGCGCGCTTCTTGGCCAGCAGCAAGTCCATCAGCTTCGCCGTGCCCGCGTCGTCCTCGACGGTGAGCTGCACCAGACGGCGAGTGTCGGGGTGGATGGTCGATTCGCGCAGCTGCGGCGGGTTCATCTCGCCCAGGCCCTTGAAGCGGGTGGTGCTGACCGCGCCCTTGATCTTCTCGCGCTCGATCCGCTGCAGCATCGCTTCCTTCTCGCCTTCGTCGAGGCAGTAGAACACCTGCTTGCCCACGTCCACGCGGAACAGCGGCGGCATCGCCACGAACACGTGGCCTTCGCCGACCAGCTTGGGGAAGTGCCTGAGGAACAGCGCGGAGAGCAGGGTCGCGATGTGCAGGCCGTCGGAATCGGCGTCGGCCAGGATGATCACCTTGCCATAGCGCAGGCCGCTCAGATCATCCTTGCCGGGATCGCAGCCGATCGCCACCGCCAAGTTGTGCACTTCCTCGGAAGCCAGCACCGAGGTGGACTCCACTTCCCAGGTGTTGAGGATCTTGCCGCGCAACGGCAGGATCGCCTGGAACTCCTTGTCGCGTGCCTGCTTGGCGCTGCCACCGGCCGAGTCGCCCTCGACCAGGAACAGTTCGGTGCGGGTGAGGTCGGTGGCGGTGCAGTCGGCCAGCTTGCCGGGCAGTTGCGGGCCCTGGGTGATCTTCTTGCGCACGATCTGCTTGGCGGCCTTCAGTCGCGCACTGGCGCGCTCGATCGCCAGCTGGGCGATGCGCTCGCCCATGTCCACGTTCTGGTTAAGCCACAGGCTGAAGGCATCGTGGATCACGTTCTCGATCAGCCCGGCGGCATGGCGCGAGGACAATCGCTCCTTGGTCTGGCCGGCGAACTGCGGGTCCGCCAGCCGCGCAGACAAGACGAAGGCGATGCGTTCCCACACGTCCTCCGGCGCCAGCTTCACGCCGCGCGGCAGCAGGTTGCGGATGTCGCAGAACTCGCGCACCGCGGTGGTGAGGCCCGAGCGCAGGCCGTTGACGTGGGTGCCGCCCTGCATGGTGGGGATCAGGTTGACGTAGCTTTCCTGCACCAGCTCGCCTTCGGGCAGCCATGCCAGCGCGACCTCCATGCCTTCGGCGTCGCGCGCCATCTGGTGCACGAACAGCTCGGTCGGCAGCAGCTCGTTGCCGTCCAGTTCGCCGCGCAGGTAGTCGCGCAGGCCATCCTCGTAATGCCATTCGACGACCTCTCCCGACGCTTCGTCGGTGAGCTTCACGTTGAGCCCGGCGCACAGGACCGCCTTGGCGCGCAGCAGGTGCTTGAGCTTGCCCAGCGAGATCTTCGGCGAGTCGAAGTACTTCGCCTCGGGCCAGAAGTGCAAGGTGGTGCCGCTGCGCTTCTTCGGCACCGTGCCGATCACTTCCAGCGGACCCACCTTGTCGCCGTGCTCGAACGCCATCGCGTATTCCGAGCCGTCGCGGCGGATGGTCACCTCGACCCGATCGGACAAGGCGTTGACCACCGACACGCCGACGCCATGCAGACCGCCGGAAAAGCTGTAGTTCTTGCCGCTGAATTTTCCGCCCGCATGCAGCCGGGTCATGATCAGCTCGACGCCCGACACGCCTTCCTCGGGATGGATGTCCACCGGCATGCCGCGGCCGTCGTCGCTCACCGACACCGAGCCGTCGGCGTGCAGCACCACCTCGATCGCGCTGGCATGACCGGCCAGCGCCTCGTCCACCGAGTTGTCCACCACCTCCTGCACCAGATGGTTCGGCCGGGTGGTGTCGGTGTACATGCCCGGCCGGCGCTTGACCGGATCCAGGCCGGAGAGGACTTCGATGTCGGCGGCGTTGTAGCGACTGGTCATGCGGGTGTTTTCTGCGAGACAAGACGCAAAGCATGCGGGGCTCGGGCGGGCAGGGTCAAGCCGACGCACAACAGGCACGCCGCCTGGCGCTTGGCGCCTGCTGGTCACGCCCCCGACGTCATGACCAACAAAGGCGCTTGGGGAAAGCGGCAATTGGTTTCGCGCTGGATGGTCTCGGGGTCGAGCTGACCCCGCTGACGCCCGCGTGGCCCGGTGACGCCGAGGCGCAATTTATTGCGACCAGGCATCGCTTGTCGTCACGCGCAACGCGGGACTAGAGTTGCGCGTCGACTCGCCATGTCGTTGCGGACACGGCACAGCCCGACCGTCAAATCATCAGGGGAACAGCATGAACCGAGGGGTCAATTGGGCCGTTGCCATGGCAGCGGTGATGGGGCTGGCCGGCTGCGCACAGCAAGCACAAGTGATACGACCTAGCGCGGCACAACTGCACGAGCTCGAACCAGTGTCCGTGGTCGAGGTGATCGATCAGGACAGTCTTGCTGCGCAGGACACGTTTACTGCCGCCAGTGCCAACGTGATCGCGGGGCCAGGCGTGCCGATCATGGCCGCCGCGGCCGGTGGCGCGCTTGGCATGGCGATAGTCAATGCGGAGATCAAGGCGGAGGCGAAGCGATTTGCCGAGGAGCACGTGCAGCCGCTGCGCGCAGCCTTGGAGGGGTTTGACGCAAGATCGGCATTGAGCGACTCGTTGCGGCAGGCGTTGATCCTGCAACCGGCGCACTTCGGTGATTTCAAGATGGTGGCAACCGCGCCGGCCTCCGCTCCCCGTCGTCTGCTGGTGAAAACCACGTACTCGATGACGCCGGATTTCTCCGCCTTGCAGGTGATCTCGCTCGTGTCGATCGAAGGTACTGGCGCAGACTCCGGCAAACCGATCTACCGGAACATGCTCGTCTATCAGTCGAAGCGGCAGGTAGCGCCGCGGAAAACCGCCGAAGACAGCAAACGCATGACAGCGCAGGAAAATCAGCGTTATTTCGCATTGCATGTGGACGACGACATCGCAAAAGCCAATGCCGACCTGAATCGGCGCGACCCGGAGGCGGCGCGCTTGCGCACGAAGATCAACCAGGAGCAGGTCGAGCACCGCAGGCGGCTGGCGCAGGCGGCTTCGCCCATATGGGATGCCGATACCCGCGCCCAGTATCTGGCCGGTGCCTGGGCAGCCGATCATGGAGAGGCGCTGAAGGCCGCGATGCAGGCCAGCGGCGCCGAGATTGCACATATGTTGCAGCTGGACCTGGCTGCACAGGCCACCATCGGCCAGGTCGGAAAGCCGCGTACGGTGTTCACCAGCGACACGCGGGAGATCGAGTATGTCGACGGTGGCCGCATGGTATCGGTGGCAATGGGTGACGGTGATGCTTCGTTGAAAAAGCCTTCGCCGACGGTGACCGTGCCGATCAGCGCTGCAGGCCTGCGTTGAACACGGCGATGCGGGTTTCCTGTCGCGGCGCACTCGACGCGGCTGACGAACATCTTCGGTGACTTTTTGGGCCGGAGTTCGGTACGCGTGCGGACTCGCTTGCGCAAACTGCTGTTCAAGTGATCAGGCGTTGCAGGAGGCAAGGGGCCGATGGAGCGCGTGATCACTTCGCAGAAGGGTGTGGGTCGTCTTCTCTTCGGGATGTCCGCGGCGCAAGTCAGGGCGCTGCTGCATGCCAGGTTCAACTCGTTCAAGCGAACCCCGGACGCCGCTTGTCCGAGTGACCATTTCGCCGACCTGGGGCTGTTCGCCATTTACGACAAGGCTGGACATCTTGAGGCGATCGAACTTGCCTCGCCTGCCGCGCCGCAGCTCTGCGGGATCAACCTGCTGGGCATGGGTTTCGAGCAAGCTGTGAAGTACCTCGAGTCCAAGGATCCACAGCTGGAGCGCGAGGTCGATGGGGCGATTTCACTGGTGCTGGGGATAAGCCTTTACGCCCCGCATGCGGCGAAGGATCCGAAACTGCCGTCGGAAAGCGTGCTCGTGTTCGCACCCGGCTACTACGACTGAGTTGGTGCCGCGGTCGTCAGGGACTCACCGATACCCCTGCGCCTGCAGCGAGAACAGATG
>CALCWL010000440.1 GCA_937906285.1 uncultured Rhodanobacter sp.
CCCTGCACCAGCGACACGGTCAGCGGCAGCATCGTCACAGCCGGCACAGCCGCTCGGCGGCCGCCTCCATGGTGGCATCGCTCTTGGCGAAGCACAGGCGCAGCAGGCGCGTGCCCGGCGGGCGTTCGCAGAACGGCGTCAGCGGGATCGTCGCCACCCCGCCCTGCTCCACCAGCCAGCGACTGAAGGCGAGGTCGTCCTCATCGCGGATCGCCGAGTAGTCGACCAGCTGGAAATAACCGCCCGGCACGTCGAGCAACGTGAAACGCGACGGCGCCAGCAGCGCGCGGAAGCGGTCGCGCTTGGCCCGGTAGAACGCCGGCAATTCCAGGTAGTGTTGCGGCGTGCTGGCCATGAATTCGGCGAACGCCACCTGCGCCGGATGGAACGTGCAGAAGGTGAGGTACTGATGCACCTTGCGGAACTCGGCCGACAATGCAGCCGGCGCCACCGCGTAACCGACCTTCCAGCCGGTGCAGTGATAGGTCTTGCCGAACGAGGAGACCACGATGCTGCGTTCGGCCAGTTCCGGATGGCGCAGCACGCTCTCGTGGGCGCCTTCATAGACGATGTGCTCGTACACCTCGTCGGACAGCACCACGATGCCGGTATCGCGCACGATCGCCGCCAGCTCGTCCAGATCGGCCGCCGAGAGCACCGCGCCGGACGGATTGTGCGGGGTGTTGATGAGGATCATGCGCGTCTTCGGCGTCACCGCGTCGCGCACGCGTTGCCAGTCGATCGCGAATGCCGGCACAGTCAACGGAATGTGCACCGCGCGGGCACCCTGCAGCTCGATCGCCGGCTCGTAGCAGTCGTAAGCCGGATCGAACACGATCACCTCCTCGCCTTCGCGCACCGTCGCGGCGATCGCCGCGAAGATCGCCTCGGTGGCGCCGGAGGTGACCGTGATGTCGGTATCGACGTCGAGCTTGCGCCCGTACAGGCGCTTGGTCTTCAAGGCTATCTGCTCGCGCAGGCCGGCGGTGCCGTGCATCGGGGCGTACTGGTTCTTGCCGGTGTTCATTGCCCGCGTCAGCGCGTCGCGCAGTTCCTGCGGCGGTTCGAAATCGGGAAACCCCTGGCCGAGGTTGACTGCCCGGTGCTGCAGCGCCAACTGGCTCATCACGCTGAAAATCGTCGTGCCGACCTTGGGCAGCTTGGTTTCAATCATCGTCATCGGGCCGTTTGGATGTCCATAAAGGAATCAGCGTAGCGCATCGTCGGGGCTCCCCGCATCAGGCAGCCGGCAGCTCCGCCTGCGGGCGTTCGCGACATTGCTGGTGTTTCAGCAAGGTGGTTTCCGGCAGGCGCTCGGCCAGGAAATCCACCAGCGCACGCACGCCCGGCAGCATGCCGCGCCGGCTGGGGTAGACGAAATGCATGATGCCCTGGGGCATGGTCCAGTCCGGCAACACCACCTCAAGCTCGCCGGCGGCGATCGCCGGCGCGCACACGAACTCCGGCAGCAGGGCCACGCCCAGGCCGCGGCGGGCCGCCTCCAGCAGCACGGCGAAATCACCGGTAATCAGGCGCGCCTGCACCTCCACGTTGACCTGCTCGCCGTTCGCGTCGATCAACTCCCACATCTGGGCGCCTTCGTGCTCGCGCATAGAAAGTGCGGGCAATCTGGCCAGTTCCTTCGGCGTGGCCGGTCGTCCGGTGACCTTCAGCAGCGCAGGGCTGGCCACCAAGGTGGTGCTTGAGTGGCCAAAACTGCGGATCACCAGGTTGGCGTCGGTGTCCAGCTTGCTGCGTACGCGAATGGCGAGATCGAAACCCTCGCCGATCACATCGATGCGACGATCGTTCGCCAGCAGACGCACCTGCACCTTCGGGTACATCGCCAGGAAATCCG
>CALCWL010000441.1 GCA_937906285.1 uncultured Rhodanobacter sp.
CCACGGCGTCATCTTTTCCTCCTCGGTGCCGGGCAGGAAGCCGATGTCCTCGCCGACGGAAACAGTGGCGCGGGTCATGATGATCTCGCGGTAGCGCTGCTGGTCCATCACCTGGGCCAGGCCGGCGGCCAGCGCCAGCAGGGTCTTGCCGGTACCGGCGTTGCCGAGCAGGGTGACGAAGTCGATGTCCGGATCCATCAGCGCGTTGAGCGCGAAGTTCTGCTCGCGGTTGCGCGCGCCGATGCCCCACACATGGTGGTTGGCGTGCGAGTGGTCGTCGAGAAGCATGAGCGTCGCATGCTCGTCGTCCAGTTTCTGCACGCGCAGTTCGATCTCGTTGTCGCCGGGCAGGTAGAGGCACTCGTTGGGGTGCCAGACCTCGTCCTCGCGGCGATCGAGCTGGTAATAGGTGCGGCCGTGATCGGTCCACGAGTGCACTTCCGGATGCAGGTCCCAGAAATTCGCCGGCAGCTCGGTCGAGCCGGTGTAGAGCAGGGAGAAATCGTCCAGCGCGCGGTCGTTTTCGTAATCCTCGGCGACCAGGCCGTTGATGCTGGCCTTGATGCGCAGGTTGATGTCCTTGGTGACCAGGATCACGTCGCGATCCTGGTTCTGGTCGCGCAGTTCGATCACTGCGGCGAGGATCTGGTTGTCGGCCTTGGTGTGGCCGTTGCTGCTGGTGCGATGCTGGAAATAGAGCCGACCGGCCGAGCCGCCGCGCTTGAGCTTGACGCCTTGCGGATTGGCCAGCTCCAGCCCTTCCGCCAGGTCGTGCTGCTTGCCGGCCTCGATCAGTTCGTTGAGGAAGCGGCTGGCCTGGCGACCGTTGCGCGAGACTTCCGAGGCACCTTTCTTCTTCTCGTCCAGCTCCTCCAGGACGGTCATCGGGATGAAGACGTCGTGTTCCTCGAAGCGGAACAGCGAGGTCGGGTCATGCAGCAGGACGTTGGTGTCGAGAGCGTAGATGCGCTTGCTTCCGGTCATGCGGAAGTGTCCTCGCTGGTGGGTGGGCAAAGCGGGTGGCGACAACTCATCAGGGCGGATGGCTCAGGCGGCGGGGATCGCGTCGAGCACGGCCTGGGCGTGGCCGGGGACCTTCACCCCGCGCCATTCCGCGGCGAGCTTGCCGTCGGGGTCGATCAGGAAGGTGCTGCGCACGATGCCGAGGTGGCGCTTGCCGTAGAGCACTTTCTCGTGGATCACGTCGAAGGCCTTGCACCAGGTTTCGTCAGCGTCGGATATCAGCGGGAAAGGCAGTTCCTGCTTCGCGGCAAAGTTGGCGTGCGATTTCGGCGAATCGCGCGACACGCCGATGACCTGCGCGTGACGCTGGCGGAACTTCGCGTTCAGGTCGCGGAAATCCCTGGCCTCGTTGGTGCAGCCGGGGGTCGAATCCTTCGGATAGAAGTACACCACCATCCATTGGCCGCGGTAGTCGGAGAGCTTCAACTCATTGCCGTCGCCGGTGGTGCCTTTCAGTGCGGGAAGTTTCTTGCCGATTGCGGGCATGGGGAGTCCTGCACGGCATGTGCGGCCGTGCTTGCGGTGGATTGGAAGGCAGGCGTGGCGTGGAGGACGGCAGTGCGGCGGCGAGGCGACCGGGCAAGCCGGGGCCGGCTGGCGTGAATCGACTCGCGGTTCTGCAATGCTGACGTCCTCCGGCAAGGCCACGGCCACAGACTAGCGCGCCCGGGGCGGCGGATGACAGGTCTTGTCAGGGCAACGCGTTCGCGCGATCCTCGGCGGACGGCAACCGGTCAGAACTTCACCGGATCCATGATCGCGTCGAGGTTCATGCCGTCGCACAGTTCCAGGAAATCGTCGCGCAAGGCGGCGATGTGGATGTCGGCCGGGATGCCGATGGTGAACTGGGCCTGGAACATCTCCGCACCGGTCTGCATGGCGCGGTAGCGGGTGGAGTTGAGCTGCTCCACGCTGATCTCGTGCTGGGTGAAGAACTCCACGATGCGCGCCACGATGCCGGGGCGATCGGCCGCCACCACTTCCACCAGATAGGGCAGTTGCGCGCTGTTGCCGCGCTGGCCGGTGCGGTAGTGCACCAGGCGCAGGCTTTCGTCGCGGGCGAGCTTGGTCAGCGCGGTTTCCAGCTTGGCCAGCGCATCCCACGCGCCACTGGCCAGCAGCATCAGCGAAACCTCGGTGCCGATGGTGGAGACGCGCGATTCGGAGAGGTTGCAGCCGGCGTCGGCGATGCGCCGGGCCAGCGCCAGCAACGGCGACTTGTCGGCCGGGGTGAGTGCCTGGATGAGCAGCTGGCTGTCGGCAGTCGCGCGTCCGGCCGCGTGCGAGGCAGTGGAGGGAGCTTTCAAGGAGATCCACCTGTGGGGCAGCATTCCGCCCGATGCGGAAGCATCAGGTTACTCCCATCGAGCTTACTTGCCCGTCTTGCGAAGCGGCAAGTAACATGCAGGGCTTGCCGTTGCAGCGGGATCGAGTCGTGGACATTCGTGGAAGCATCTGTGCGCTGGTCACGCCGTTCGCGGCGGATGACAGCCTCGACCTGGCGGCATTCGGCCGCCTGATCGAACAGCAGATCGCTAGCGGCACCCAGGCGCTGGTGGTGGCCGGCTCGACCGGCGAGGCGCACATGCTGGAAGCGGGCGAATTCGATCGCCTGCTGACGTTCGCGCTCGAGCACGTTGCCGGTCGCGTGCCAGTCATCGCCGGCACCGGCGAGGCGGGTACCGCGAAGACCATCGCCACCACGCGTCGCGCGCAGGCGCTGGGCGCGGATGCGGCCCTCGTGGTGGTGCCGTACTACGTGCGCCCCACGCAGGAGGGCTTGTGGCGGCACTTCACCGCCGTCGCCGACGCGGGCGGCTTGCCGGTGCTGCTTTACAACGTGCCCGGCCGCACGGGTTGCGACATGCTGCCGGACACGGTGGCGCGTCTGCGCGAGCATCCGGCGATCATCGGCATCAAGGAAGCGCGGGGCGATGTGCAGCGGATCGCCGCGCTGGCGGAACTTGCGCGCGCGGATTTCGTCTATCTGTCCGGCGACGACGCCAGCGCCGGTGCAGCGATGCTTGCCGGGGCCGTCGGCACGGTTTCGGTGGTGGCCAACCTGGTGCCGCGACCGTTCCGCGCGTTGTGCGATGCCGCCACGGCGGGTGACGAGGCGGCCACGGCACGATGCCGGGATGCACTGGAACCCTTGCTGCACGCGCTGGACTGCGCGCCCAATCCGATCGCGGTCAAGGCCGGACTGCCGCCGCTGGGGCTGGGCTCGGCCCGGCCGCGGTTGCCGCTGGTGGAACTGCCCGATGGTCCGGATCGCGCCCGCTTGCACCAGGCGTTGTCCAGTCTGTCATCCTAGACACCATGCCCGCTGATCCGGGCCTGGCTCACTCACGGAATCCGATTCGATGAAGAAAACCTCGCTCCTCGTGGCCTTGCCGGCCATCGCGCTCGGCGGCCTGCTGCTCTCCGGTTGCGGCATGTTCCGTTCGCACAGCGCCTGGCAGAAAGCCCGGCAGGAGGCGCCGCTGGAGATTCCGCCCAGCATGGATCGTCCCTCCACCAGCGACGCCCTGGTGATCCCGCCGCCGGGTGCAAACCAGCCGACGGCGGACGGCGCGACTGCCTCCGTGGCGGGCGTGCCGGGGCAGGCGGGGCAGATCTCCGACGGCTTCGTGCATGAAGGCACGGTCGACAGCGTGTACCAGCAGGTGGGCAAGGTGCTGGCCGACGGCAAGGCAGGCGAGCTGGTCAGCCATGACGACGCCACGCACTCCTACGTGGTCAGCGTGACCGCGGCGGCCGCGAAGAAGCGTGGCTTCTTCTCGCGGCTGTTCGGTCGGCACCAGGATGACTCTGCCAGCACTGCCGGCGGCGGTGCGCACCAGGTGCAGGTCAACGTGGAGAGCCGTGGCGATGCCGGCAGCGAGATCCGCGCGCAGAGCGATTCGCTCGGCGCGGTGGCCAAGGTGATCGACCGGCTGAAGTCGAAGCTGGATTGATCGCCCGCGACACGCATGCGAAAACGCCGCCCCCGGGGCGGCGTTTTCGTTTCAGCGGAAGACCGGATCAGCGCTCGAGCAGCGCCAGCTTGCCCGGCTTGCCTTCCCAGTCCCCGGCGTCGGCGGGGGCGTCCTTGCGCTCGGTGATCACCGGCCAGCTCTTGGCCAGCTCGGCGTTGAGCGCCACCAGCGGCTCCTGTCCTGCCGGCACGTCGTCCTCCGGGTAGATCGCGTTGATCGGACACTCCGGCTCGCACAGGGTGCAGTCGATGCACTCGTCCGGATCGATCACCAGGAAATTCGGGCCTTCATGGAAGGCATCCACCGGGCACACCTCGACGCAATCGGTGTACTTGCACTTGATGCAGTTGTCGATGACGACGAAAGTCATGGAATCCACTCAACGATGCGGGACGACGGCGAATTCTTGCCGAAGAACCGAGGAAGGGCCTTCGCGAAGTTTACCGAAAAGCTCGTGCGAAGCTCGTCGAAGCGCTCCGCGAAGCTCGGCGGAGGGGCTCTCATGAAAAGTGCGGCCATGGATGGCTGCCTTTGGTTTTCCATTCAGAGCACGGACCGCATTCTGCGGTGTTCTGGTGGGTCCGCCGCGATCATGGAAGATCGCACAGGCAAAGCCAGATCGCACCAGCAAACCAAACTGGCGCTCCCTACGAGACTCGAACTCGTGTTCCCGCCTTGAGAGGGCGGTGTCCTGGGCCACTAGACGAAGGGAGCGTTGTGCGGCGAAGCGCGCTAGTATAGCGGAATTGCTTCGCGCGGCAACGCCCGATCGACGCGGGTCGAAGCCGGCCGCGAAGGTGCGCAGAACAAGTCGTCCTGCCGCGACTATGGTTGATGCTCGGCATCGTGAACATGGCAAGCACGGGGCGCCTGCGTCCCGCAAGGATTCCAACCGCTTGAACCCCACACCAGGCACCGATTCCCATCCCGCGTTGCGGATCATCCCGCGCGACCAGCACATCATTTCGCGGGCGAACATCAGCAAGGCCGCGTTGCGCGTGCTGTACCGGCTGCATGACGCCGGTTATGCCGCCTATCTCGTCGGTGGCGCGGTGCGCGATCTGTTGCTGGGGTTTCGGCCCAAGGACTTCGACGTCGCCACCAACGCCACGCCCGACGAGGTCAAGAAGCTGTTCCGCAACTGCCGCCTGATCGGTCGGCGGTTCCGCCTCGCCCACGTGGTGTTCGGGCCGGAGATCATCGAGGTGGCGACCTTCCGCGGTACCGGCGAGGAAGGCGAAGGCGACCGCCACATCGTCGACGGCCGCATCGTGCGCGACAACATCTGGGGCACCATCGAGGAGGATGCGCTGCGCCGCGACTTCCGCGTCAACGCGATGTACTACGACATCAGCGATTTCTCCGTGCGCGACTACGTGGGCGGCATGCAGGACCTGCACGATCGCGTGCTGCGCCTGATCGGCGACCCCGAGGTGCGCTACCACGAGGATCCGGTGCGCATGCTGCGTGCTGCGCGGCTGGCGGCCAAACTCGGCATGCGCATCGATGCCGCCGCGGCAGCCCCATTCGAATCGTTGGGACCCCTGCTGGCCGACGCCGCGTCCGCGCGGCTGTTCGACGAATCGTTGAAGATGTTCCTCGCTGGCAACGGTCTGAAGACGTTTCGCATACTGGAGCAGTGCGGCCTGCTCAGGTTCCTGTTCCCGGCCACGGCGCGCGCCCTCAAGCGCGGCGATGCGGCGTTGCGTTCGCTGGTGGAGCAGGGCCTGGCCAACACCGACGCGCGCATCAGCGAAGGCAAGTCGGTCACTCCCGCGTTCCTGTTCGCCGTGTTGTTGTGGGGCGAAGTGCGCGACGAGGCGCGGCTCGGCATCGAGCGCGGCCTGGACAGCGCCGAGGCGTGGTCGCGTGCGGCCGCCAAGGTGGTTGGCGAACAGTGCCAGCGGGTGGCGATCCCGCGACGCTTCACCTTCACCATGGAAGAGATCTGGTCGCTGCAACCGCGTTTCGAGCAGGTGCAGCGCAAGCGGGTGTTCCGCCTGATGGCGCATCCGCGCTTTCGCGCGGCGTTCGATTTCCTGCTGCTGCGCGCCGACGAATCGCCGGCGATGCGCGAACTGGGCCAGTGGTGGGCGCATGCACAGCGCCTGCCGCAGGACGTGCTGGCGGCGGCCTTGCCGGTGCTCAGCGGCGCGGCGGCGGCAGAGGCGGCTCCAGCGCCGGCGGTACGCAAGCCGCCGCGCCCGCGCCGGCGCCGGCGCAAGCGCAGTGACACCCCGGCCTCCGAATGACCCTGGCCTACGTGGCGCTGGGCAGCAATCTCGGTGAACCGCGCCAGCAGGTGCTCGACGCGTTCACCGCGCTCGCCGGCCTGCCTGGCACTTGCGTGCTGCAGCGTTCGCCTCTCTATCGCACGCCGCCCTGGGGCTTGCTCGATCAACCGTCGTTCATCAATGCCGTGGCCGAACTGGAGACGGCGCTGTCGCCCGATGAGTTGCTGCGGCACTTGCTGGCGCTCGAGCAGCACGCCGGCCGCGTCCGCGCCGAACGCAACGGGCCGCGCACGCTCGACCTGGATCTGCTGCACGTCGAGGGCGTGCGTCGCGACGATCCGACATTGACCCTGCCGCACCCGCGGCTGTCCGAGCGCGCCTTCGTGCTGCTGCCGCTGAACGATGTTGCGCCGGATCTCTGCCTGCCGGGTCAGGGGCGCGTGACGGAGCTGCTGGCGCGGGTCGACCCGGTCGGTTGCGAACGGCTGCTTGCGCCATAATCGGCAGTCACCCTCGCCGACCAGGACGCCCCCGTGTACGTGCAGAACGCCAATCTCCCCGACCGCAAGCCGGTGACCGTGCCGGGCCTGCGTGCGATGAAGGCGCAAGGCCAGCGCATCACCATGCTGACGGCCTATGACGCCAGCTTCGCCTGGCAGCTGGAGGCGGCGGGCATCGACGTGGCGCTGGTGGGCGATTCGCTCGGCATGGTGGTGCAGGGGCACGCCAGCACCTTGCCGGTGACGCTCGACCAGATGGTCTACCACACCGCTGCGGTGGCGCGCGGCCTGTCGGCCACCCTGCTGGTGGCCGACCTGCCGTTCATGGCCGATCGCGATGTTGCCCACGTGCTGGCCGCCGGTGCCCGGCTGGTCGGCGAGGCGGGTGCGGCGATGGTGAAGATCGAAGGCGCCGCCGCGCACGTGCTGGAGGGCATCGCCGCGCTGACCGCGAGGGCCATGCCGGTATGCGCGCATCTGGGGCTGACCCCGCAATCGGTGCACCGCTTCGGCGGTTTTCGCATCCAGGGGCGGGAGCAGGCCGCGGCGGACCGGCTGGTAGCCGATGCGTTGGCGGTGCAGGCGGCGGGCGCGCAATTGCTGGTGATGGAAGGCGTGCCGGTCGAACTCGGCAGGCGCGTGACTGCAGCGGTGGAGATTCCGGTGATCGGCATCGGCGCCGGCCCGCATTGCGACGGCCAGGTGCTGGTGCTCCACGACATGCTCGGCGTCACGCCCGGCAAGCGCCCCAAATTCAGCAAGGATTTCCTTGCCGGCCGCGATTCTGTGGCG
>CALCWL010000442.1 GCA_937906285.1 uncultured Rhodanobacter sp.
GCTCTGCGAGGCGCTGCGCTTTTCCGCCAGCACCACGCCGGTGCCCTGGCTGCCCTCGTTGAGCTTGATCACGTGCGGCGGCTCGCCGAGCAGGGCCAGCACATCGGCGCTGTCGTCCGGGTTGTCGCCGAATACGGTGACCGGCATGTCGATGCCCTGCGCGGCGAGGATCTGCAGGCAGCGCAGCTTGTCGCGCGCGCGCAGCACGGCGTCGGACGGGTTGGGCGTGTACACGCCCATCATCTCCAGCTGGCGCAGCACCGCGGTGCCGTAGAACGTGGTGGAGGTGCCGATGCGCGGGATCACCGCGTCGATGTCGCGCAGCGGCTTGCCGTTGTAGCGGATCGCCACCGCGCCGGGCGCGATGCGCACGTAGCAGCGCAGCGGATCGAGCACGCGCACCACGTGGCCGCGCTCGCGGGCCGCCTCGACCAGGCGCTTGGTCGAATACAGGCGGGTATTGCGCGACAGGATGGCGATCTTCATGCAGAGCTCGCGACGCCCGTGGCGGCGGTCGGCCACGGCGAGGATTGGGTATAGGAAAGCGAGGGGTCGACGACGAAACGCCCGGCCAGCGCGGTGCGCCCGAGCAACAGCGGAAACAGCATATGCCGGCGATCGGTGAGGTTGATGTCGACGCTGAAGCGCGTCCCCGCCAGTTCCACCTCGCTGCGGATGAACCAGCGCTCGGAGCGGCGCCCGCCAGTGTCGGTGACCATGCGCCGGTCCAGCGCGCGGGCCTCGGCGTGCACCACCGGCGTACGTCGCCCGGGATGCAGCGAGAAGCGCAGCCACACCTCGCCGTCGCGTCGGAAGGTTTCCAGCGTGTCGACATGCAACGAGCTGCTGCGCGCCCCGGTATCGAGCTTGGCCTTGAGCCGCGCGATGCCCAACGCCGGCAGGGCGAGCCGCTCGCGCCAACCCAGGATCATCAGCCGTGCACCGATCGGATCCGCCATGGTTCGAGACAGTTCGGAAATCGCGGGATCGGGAAATGGAGCGGGTGAAGGGAATCGAACCCTCGTCAGTAGCTTGGGAAGCTACAGCTCTACCATTGAGCTACACCCGCCGACGGGTCCGCGCATGGTAACCCGTGCGGCGCGCGCTTTGGAACTGCCGCTGCGGCCCAACGGCGGCTTAACCGCGAATGGCCAGTGGCTGAACCGGCAGCGGGCGCCGCGTCGGCGTCTAAGGTTGGCCTAACGTTGTCCATGCCCATAATCCACACGCGACCGCCGCTGCGCCCCCGCATCGGGCACCGGCGCCAACCGTTCACAGGGGAGATCGTCATGCGGATCTTGGCCATGCTGTTCGCTTCACCTTCGAGACATGCCGTGTTGCTCGCGCTCGCCCTGCTGCTGGCCGGCATCGGCGCCGCCCACGCGCAGGCGGGCGCTGGCGACGACGGCTACGCGCCGCCGAGCCGGGTGGCGCGGCTGTCGTGGTCCAGCGGCGACCTCGGGCTGCTGCCGTCCGGTGCCCGCGACTGGAGCGATGCCAGCGTCAACCGTCCGCTGACCACCGGCGACAAGCTCTCCAGCGGCGACGACGCACGCGCCGAACTGGAACTGGGCGGCGCCACCCTGCGACTCGACCAGCGCACCGACATGGGTCTGCTCGACCTGGACGAGCAACTGGCCCAGATCGAGCTGACCCAGGGCACGCTGAGCCTCAGCGTGCACCGGTTGGAGCAGGGCCAGAGCTACGAGATCGACACACCCACGGTGGCACTGGTGATCGACCAACCCGGCCGCGTGCGCGTGGACATCGACCGCGGCGCCACCCGCGTCACCGTGTTCGACGGCAAGGCCACCGTGTACGGCGAAAACAACGCGCAGCGCGACGTGTTCGCCGGGCGCAGCTACCGCTTCGTCGACTCCGATCTGGCCGCCATCGCGATCAGCGACATCGACGGCGGCGACGATTTCGACGCCTGGGTGGACCAGCGCGACCAACGCTACGCGCAATCGCGCAGCGGCGAGTACGTCTCGCCCGACGTGGTCGGCTACCAGGACCTGGACCAGTACGGCGAATGGCAGGACGACAGCGACTACGGCGCGGTGTGGTACCCCAGCAACGTCGCCGTCGGCTGGGCCCCATACCGCGATGGCCACTGGACCTACATCGCGCCGTGGGGCTGGACCTGGATCGACGCCATGCCGTGGGGTTACGCGCCGTACCATTACGGCCGCTGGGCGCACACGCATCGCGGCTGGGGCTGGATCCCCGGGCCGCGTTACGCGCGGCCGATCTACGCGCCGGCGCTGGTCGCCTTCGTCGGCGGCGGCGGGTTTTCGGTGGGCATCGGCAGCGGCCCGGTCGGCTGGTTTCCGCTCGGCCCGGGCGAGGTCTACAACCCGTGGTACCGCTGCAACCGCGACTACTACCGCCAGGTCAACATCACCAACATCCGGGTGACCCGGCACATCACCCGCGTGATCGTCGACGATCGCGTCGCCAGCCATTACGACCGCTACCGCAACAACCGGCCATTCGACGAGCACTACGCCAACCGCTACGCGCCGCGAGGCATTACCGCGATGTCGGCACGCGAGTTTGCCGCCGGCGCCGGCGTGCAGCGCCACCAGGTCAAGCTCGATCCGGCCCGGCTGGCGTCGACCCGGGTCGCCCCGCGCGGCGTGGACATGATCCGCCCGCTGCCGCGCAACGCGATCGACCAGCGCAGCGGGCACGTGCGCCAGCTGCCCACTGGCGGCTTCCAGCGCGAGGTGGTCGCCCGCCGCGCGCCGCCCATGGTGGCCGCCGAGCTCGCCCACCGGCCAGGCGACGGGCGAGTGCAACCGCGACCGATATCGAATGTGCGCGTGCTGAATCCCCGCCGCGCCGAGATGTCCGCGACGGCGGCTGCCGATCGGCCCCGGCTGCCGGCGCGCCGCGCTGACGACGCCGCCACGCTGCCGGTACCCGAGCGCGTGAACCGCACCACGCCGATGCCGCGCGAGGAACTGCGCTCGGCACGCTACGCCCACCCGCAGGAGCGTCGGCGCGATGAATCGGCGGTGATGCCGCGACCCGGGGTCAGCTACATCAGCCCGGCCGCGCGCAGCGAACCCTCGCTGCCGCGGGTGGCGCCGATCCGCCGCGCCGATGCCGACGGGCAGGCCATGCCGGAACGCCGCGCCCGCATGCCGGAGTCGGTGGACAACCCGCCGCGCGTGCGAGCCGAGCCGCGCGTCGAGCGTGCGCAGATGAGCCGCCCCAACTTCCAGCGCGAGCAACCGCGCGAAGTCGCCCGCCCGACCTTCAATCGCGAACAACCGCGCGAGATTGCCCGCCCGACCTTCAATCGCGAGCCACCGCGCGAGACCGCCCGCCCCGCGTTCACGCGCGAGCCACCACGGCCGCAGCCGATGCAGCGACAGGCGCCGCCGTCCGCACCGACACCGCGCTACACGCCGCTGCCGCGGCGCGAGGCGCCGCCGCCGGCGCGCGCCGACGCGCAACGCTTGCGGCAAGCCGACCCCCGCAAGGATCACGAGCGCTGAGCTGACCCGATGACGGCCACGACGGGCGATGGAGAGCCCGCCCGCGCCGACCTGTTAAAGTCTGCCGCCCACGACGGGCGCGCCTTCGCCCGCTCCTGCCGGCGACCTCGTGCGTCGGCCACCTGCTCGCCCTGGACCCTTGCATGACTGCTGGCGACACCGACAACCTGCCGGCGCACCTGCGCCGCATCCGCAGCTTCGTGCTGCGCGAGGGGCGCATGACCCCGGCGCAGCAGCGGGCGTTCGACACGCTGTGGTCGCGCTACGGCCTGGACTACGTCGGCACGCCGCGCGACCTCGACGCCAGCTTCGGCCGCAGCGCGCCACGCGTGCTGGAGATCGGCTTCGGCAACGGCGAGGCGCTGGCCTGGGCCAGCGAGCAC
>CALCWL010000443.1 GCA_937906285.1 uncultured Rhodanobacter sp.
TACATCGGCCTGCCGCCGCTGTACAAGCTGAAGCAGGGCAAGCAGGAGCTGTACATCAAGGACGACACCGCGCTGAACGACTACCTGATTTCCAGCGCGGTGGACAACGCCGCGCTCACCTACAGCCCGGATGCGCCGCCGATCACCGGCGAGGCGCTGGAAAAACTGCTGCGCGGCTACCAGAGCGCGCTGGACCAAGTCGCCCGGCTGGCACATCGCTTCGACCCCGCCGTGCTGACCGCGATGCTGGAGCATCCGCCGTTGGTGCCGGCGCTGTGGACCGACGCCGAGGCCATGCAGGGTTGGCTGGACGCCATGACGCTCAAGCTCAGCGCGAGCGGACTGGGCAAGCCGCACTACACGCTGCGCCTGCGACCGGCGCACGCCGACGCTGCGGGCGCGACGCAGCCGGCGGCCATCGAGGTGATCCGCGAACAGCATGGCCTCAGCCACACGTGGTTCCTGCCCCAGCCGTTCTTCGGCAGCGCCGAGTTCCGTCCGATCCTGGCGATCAGCCAGCGGATCGCCGGCCTCGTCCTGGCCGATGCCGTGGTGCGCCGGGGCAATGCTTCACGCGGCATCCTCAGCTTCGTCGACGCCCGCAACTGGTTGCTGGAGGAGGCCAAGAAGGGGCGCAGCATCCAGCGCTTCAAGGGCCTGGGCGAGATGAACCCCGAGCAGTTGTGGGACACCACGGTCAACCCGGAAACCCGGCGCATGCTGCAGGTCGGCATCGAGGACGCGATTGTCGCCGACCAGATGTTCTCCATGCTGATGGGCGAGGCGGTCGAGCCGCGGCGCGATTTCATCGAGGCCAACGCGCTCAAGGTCGCCAACCTGGACATCTGAGGCGATACCGCGGCGCCTGCCGTCCCGCGGCAGGCGCCGGAAGCCGGTGATCCCGAACCGTTCTCGAACAAGCCATGGCGCGCGCCTGCCGGCAACGCCTGGCTCACGCCTAACTTGTTGATTTTGAACGATGTTTTATGCCGCAGCGCAGCTTGTTATCCGGGCCCGGATAGGGTTACGCTGCAAGACCTGCCTGTTTGCGCCGACACGTACCGGCCCCGCGATGAGGAACCCCATGAAACAGCTTCGAAGCTTCACTCTGCTCGCCACCGCGGCCCTGCTGCTTGGTCTGGTCGCCAGCCCGGTACTGGCCCGGAAGCAACACGACGACAAGTCCAAGCAGACGAGCGAGTACCCCGACAGCACGCGCACCGCGCCGAAGCTCGACCTCACCAAGACGCAGGACCAGAAGCAGCTGCAGGAAGGTTTCGATGCCCTCAACAAGGGCGATGCCGCCACGGCGGAGGCGACCCTGCAGAAGCTGCTTGACGACAGCAAGAGCAAGTACGCCCAGGCCATGGCGCTGCGCGGGCTGGCCGTGCTCAAGTACAACGCGCAGGACTTCAAGGCCGCGATCGGCCTGCTGCAAAAGGCGCTGGACAATGGCGTGCTGCCCAACGACGACTACTTCGCCATGCAGTACATGATGGCCGTCGCGCAACAAGCCGACGGCCAGTACCAGGCCTCGCTGGACACTCTCAAGAAGTGGCGTGCCGAGGGCAAGAAGGAAACCGCCGAATCCTACGCGGTCGAAAGCAACGACCTGTATCGGCTGGAGAAGTACCCGGAAGCCATTGCGGCCATAAAGAAGGCCAAATCGCTGACCGACAAGCCCGAGCCGCAGTGGGACCAGATCCTGATGGCCAGCTACGCCGCCAGCGGGCAGAACGACCAGCTGGTGCAGCTGGCGCAGGACAACCTCGCCGCGCATCCGGACGACCCGAAGGTCGTCGAGGCCGCCATCCAGGCGCTCCAGCAGGCGGGGAAATACCCCGAGGCGATCAAGGTCATGGAAGATGCCCGCGCCAAGGGCCTGCTCGGCAACGAAGCGGACTATGTGCTGCTGGCTTCGCTGTACTACAACCAGGCGCTGTCCAGCGATGAGCCCAAGCCGATGGCGGACAAGGCGATCGCCGTCATCAAGGAAGGCATGAGCAAGCAGATCATGCAGCCCAGCGCGGAGAACTACGTGCTGCTGGGCAAGGCCGATTACGTGGCCGGCGACATTCCGGCGGCCACGCAGGCGTTCGAGAAGGCGCTGCCGCTGGCCACCGACGGCGAGCCCGCGCTGCAGATCGCCAACATCGAACTGACCAACAGCCAGTACGCCAAGGCCAAGGCGATGGTCAACCAGGCCATCAGCAAGGGTGTGAAGCACATGGGCAACGCCTACCTGGTGCTGGCCGAGTGCGAGCGGGGGCTGAACAACAAGGCTGCGCGCGTCGCCGCATTGAAGAAGGCCGCGCAGCAACCGGAAAGCGCCGACCGCGCCAATGAGTTGCTCAAGAAACTGGGAGCTGCAGGCAAATAGCCATCCGGCGCAGTGCTGGCGAGCGTGGACGTCCGTTTCACGCCCCCCGGCGCTATACAAAAGCCATGGCGTGTTGTAACGTTGAAAACCTTTCACTGCGCATTGCTTCAGCAAACTCGTGGCGGGTTCCGTCAGGTCCAACCGGACGGCTCCCGACAGGTCACTGCGGCGATGCGATCCCCCGATTGATCAGCTTCCAGATAGTGACAGATGGCCTCTAGTAACGAAGAAACCGGGCGTTTTAGTTGGAAGCGGACCTGGGCATTGGCCGTGGCCATCGGGCTGCACGCATTTGCCTTCCTGCTGATCGTGGCGCCGATGGCACCGCCCAATCAGAACCACAAGGAAAAGGAAAAGATCGTCCAGGTCAGCTTCATCGAGCCGCCGCCGCCGCCGCCGCCGCCGCCGCCGCCGCCGCCGGAGCCGCCGAAGCAGCCGCCGCCGAAGATCATCCAGCAGGTCAATCCGCCGCCGACCCCGCCGCCGCCGACCCCGCCGCCGCCGGTGACCGAGGTTTCCGCCAATGCCGTGCAGGCCCCGCCACCGGCGCCACCGGCGCCACCGGCGCCGCCACCGGATATCGCGGCCGGTTCGGACCTGAGCTACGGCACCCGTCCGAGTCCGCCGTATCCGCCGATGGCCGCCCGTCAGCGCCACGAGGGTACGGTGACCTTGCTGATCCTGGTTGGCCTGGACGGATCGCCAAAGTCCGTCGAGGTGGAAAAATCCAGCGGCTATCGCGAGCTGGATCGAGCGGCCAAGGACTGGGTCATGCGCCACTGGAAGTTCAACCCAGAGGTGAAGGCCGGCAAGAAAGTGGAGGGCTATGCTCGTGTCCCCATCAACTTCAATCTCAGTGGCTAGAGATAACCACTTCAACCCGCTGTAATCGGGCAACAGTCGATTACGGTCACAGTTCACGCTTGACTTTTCTAGGGTAGCGTTATGTTCCTTCAGACTCCTGCTGCAACCGGCAACACCAACGCCGAAGCCATGAAACAGATGGGCTTCGAGAACCTGATGCAGAACTTCGACTGGCTCGGCTGGGTGGTCTTCGTGACCCTGGTCGCGATGTCGTTCCTGTCCTGGTACTTCATCATCGCCAACGGCATTCGCAATGCCACCGTGAAGGCACGGGCGGACAAGGTCATCGACGGCTTCTGGGGCAATGGTTCGACCCAGGACGCCATCCGTGAGCTGGAAGCGCAGCCCAAGAGCGAGCCGTTCTCCAAGATCGCACTGGAAGCCGCTTCGGCCATGGCGCATCACCAGCAGAGCACCACCGGCACCACCGGTCGCTTGGCGGAGTCGCTGAGTCGTTCGGAGTTCATCGACCGCGCCCTGCGCCAGGCCGTGGCTCGCGAGAGCATGCGTCTGGAAGGCGGCATGACTCTGCTCGCCACGGTGGGCTCGGCAGCGCCGTTCGTCGGTCTGCTCGGCACCGTGTGGGGCATCTACCACGCGCTGATCGGCATCGCCGCAACCGGCAACGCCTCGATGAACGCGGTGGCCGGCCCGGTGGGCGAGGCGCTGATCATGACCGCCTTCGGTCTGTTCGCGGCCATCCCGGCGCTGTTCGCGTACAACTTCTTCAACCGCTCGAACCGTGTGGTCTATGCCCGCTTCGACGAGTTCGCGAACGATCTGCATGACTTCTTTGCAACCGGTTCGCGCATCGAAAGCACGAAGTGAGGGATTGACCCATGGCCGTAAGCCTAGGTGGTGATTCCACGGGTCCGATGTCGGAAATCAACGTCACGCCGCTGGTCGACGTGATGTTGGTGCTGCTGATCATCTTCATGATCACCGCGCCGCTGATGTCGCACTCGGTCACGATCGATCTGCCCATCGCCAACCCGAACGCCAAGACGCCTGATCCGAAGACGCCGCCGATCGATCTGGCGATCAAGGTCGACGGCAGCCTGTACCTCAACGATCAGCCGGTGACCGATGCGGAACTGCGCGCCAAGCTGCTGGTGGAAGCGCAGCTCACGCCGCAGCCCCAGCTGCAGATCCGCGCCGATCGCGAAGTGCAGTTCATGGTGGTGAAGAAGATCATCAGCGATGCGAAGGGTTCGGGCATGGTGCATGTCGCCTTCATGACCACCGACGCACCGAAGGGGTAATTCGAGATGGCGATTTCAACCAAAACCAGCGGCGGTGCGATGGCGGAGATCAACGTCACGCCGTTGGTCGACGTGTTGCTCGTGCTGCTGATCATCTTCATGATCACGGCGCCGATCCTGGCGCACAAGATCGAGGTCGATCTGCCGCAGCCGAACAAGGACGTGATCCCGCCCTCCAACCCGCCCAGCCCGATCAATCTGAAGATCGATCAGAGCGGCGCGTTCTACTGGAACGGCACGCCGGTGGACGAGCTGGGCCTTAAGGCGCAGCTGGCGGTGATCGGCCAGCAGTCGCTGCCGAACCAGCCGGAGATCCAGATCGCGGCCGACGATCACGTGGCCTACGAGTATGTGGCCCGCGTGCTGGCCGACGCCAAGAGCTACAACCTGGTGAAGATTGGCTTCAACGAAGCACGCTGAGCTCGGCGCAAAACGATCCAGGCAAGAGCCCCGCTTCGGCGGGGCTTTTGTTTTCAGAGCTCGGCACCGCGCCGTACCCCGGGAGGTGCCCGCTTGAGCGACGGGTCGCTTGCGGGAAGCGCTTGCCTGGCACGTCCGCCACTGCTCAGCGCAGGATCTGCAGGTAGTGGCGCACGGTGGTGGCCAGCCCTTCGTACAGGGCCTCACCGATCAGGGCGTGGCCGATGGAGACCTCGGCGAGACCGGGGATCGCAGCCTTGAAGGTGCCAAGGTTGGCCTGGCTCAGGTCATGTCCGGCGTTGACCGCCAAGCCGGCCTGCTGGGCGCGGCGCGCGGTGTCGGCGCAAGCGGCCAGCGCCGTCGTCGGATCGCCGTCGCCGAAGGCTTGGGCATACGGGCCCGTGTAGATCTCGATGCGCTGCACGCCGATGGCCGCGGCCAGCTCGAAATCGCTGCTGTCCGCGTCAACGAACAGGCTTACCCTGCAGCCCAGCGCGTTCAGCTCGTCGACCAGCGGCCTCAAGCGAGTGGTGTCCTGGCGCAGGTTGAAGCCATGGTCCGAGGTGATTTGGCCGTCGCTGTCCGGCACCAGGGTTACCTGGGTCGGGCGGACCTGTCGTGCCAGTTCGATCAGACCGGGATAATCGCCGCGCGGGCCCGCGAACGGGTTGCCCTCGATGTTGTACTCGACCCGCCCGCGCAACATCGCGGCCAGCGCACGGACGTCATCGGGCCGCACATGGCGCTGGTCCGGGCGCGGATGCACGGTGATGCCGCCGCAACCGGCCTCGATGCAGGTCTGGGCGGCTCGGCAGATGTCCGGTTCGTGGCCGCCGCGCGAGTTGCGCAGGACGGCGATCTTGTTGAGGTTGACGCTGAGCAGGGTCATCGCGGAAACCATTCCGGGGCGGTGAGAGTCGGCTGGCAGGCCCGGCAATGCGCCATGCCGACGGGTGACAGTGCGCCGATCATTGGCTGTCGGCAAGCAGCGGCGCCGCGCGTACCTCGCGCGGCGCCCCGCGCCAGGCCAGCGCGGCGATCAGCTCCGGCGCGAGATCGAGCGCTTGCAGTTGCCAGGCGCCGACGTCTTCACCGTCGAAGCGCAGCAGTTGCAACGGTTGCGGTGGCGCTGCCACGCGCAGTCGCTGCAGACCGTAGCCGATGCCACGTCCATGCGCCTTGAGCAACGCCTCCTTCGCCGTCCACAGCGTGAGGAAGGCTTCATCGCGCGCGCCTTCAGGCAAGACCGCCAGCGCTGCCGCCTCCGCCGAGTCGAAGAAGCGCCCGGCCAGCGCCAGCGCACGCGGCCGTGCGCGCCGGCGCTCGACGTCGATGCCCGGTGCGATCCCCCGAGCGATCGCCACGACGGCGTGATCGCCGCTGTGCGACCAGTTGAAATCCAGTGCCGCGTCGTGAGGCGAATCGAGTCGTGGCCGGCCGTGCGCGTCCTGCACCAGGTTCAGCTCGCTGGCGTCGACGTCGAGATACGCCGCCAGCAATCGCAACAGCGGCCGGCGACCGGGTGCGCGGCGATAGCCGAGATGCCACACGTGCACCGTGTGGTCATCCAGCTGCGCGGCAGCAGCGGCGGGAACGGGCGGAAGTGCTTCGGTCATCCCCGCATGGTGCGGCCCGCCGCGCCGCGGTACAAGCGCGCGTGCCGGCCGGCGGCTGCGTCAACGCGGCAGGCTCGACGTACCCATCAGGAACTCGTCCACCGCCCGCGCGCACTGGCGACCCTCCCGTATCGCCCACACTACCAGTGACTGGCCGCGGCGCATGTCGCCGGCGGCGAATACCTTGTCGATGCTCGTGCGGTAGGCGGCGTTGCCTTCGA
This sequence comes from uncultured Rhodanobacter sp., assembly GCA_937906285.1. GTDB lineage: Bacteria > Pseudomonadota > Gammaproteobacteria > Xanthomonadales > Rhodanobacteraceae > Rhodanobacter. The sequence goes on from CALCWL010000443.1 coordinate 6,764, forward strand.
CGGCCGCGGCGGCGTTGCCGCGTGCGTCCTTGTCCACGCCGAAGGCGTCGAGCACGGCCTGCGCCGGCGAGACGAAGCCCATCGCCAGCAGGACCAGATCCGCCTCGATCTCGAACTCGCTGCCCGGCAGCTCGCTCATGCGGCCCTCGTGCCACTGCAGGCGTACCGCGGTCAGGCTGCGCACGCGGCCCTTGCCGTCGTCGTTGAAGCGTTTGGTGG
>CALCWL010000444.1 GCA_937906285.1 uncultured Rhodanobacter sp.
TTCACCTCGTGCGCGAAACCGCGCAGGGTGGCCGACAGCGGCGAGCTGGCCGCCAGCGGCTCGGCCAGCACGTGCAGCTCCAGCAGCAGGCCGTCGTCGAACGGCTGCAGCGCGATGTCCGCGCGGATCTCGCGGCCGTTCGCCGCCGCCAGCGACACCGCGCGCCACTGCGCCGGCCGCTGCGCGGCCAGTACCCGCGCCGCCCGCGCCGCGGCCTCGTCACCGTCGGCAAACAGCAACGTCAGCGGCTGCCCCAGCGGGTGGCGCACGCCCAGTTCCAGCCCTTCCACCAGCGCCGGATTGAGCCAGCGCAGACGCAGCCGGGCGTCGGCCAGCACGATGCCGGTCGCCAGCTGCTGTGCCCATGCCTGCCACGCCGGATCGCTCATTGCACCATCATGGGCAATGTCTCCATTTGGTGCAAATGCTGACAACGGCCCCGCGGCAGCTTTTCACCGATTCGGAACGGTCGGCGGGCACATCATGGGCGGCGCGGATGCCGCCTCCCGCGACCTGCACCGACCTATGCACCTGCATCATTCGACACAGGGATCACCACGACCATGACCGATCACTCGACGCCAAGCTCCGATGCGTTGCCCCACGGCCTGCAGGAACTGCTGCCGTCACTCGAAGCGCTGTACACCGACATCCACGCGCACCCGGAACTCTCCATGCAGGAAACCCGCACCGCGGGGCTGGCAGCGGAGCATTTGCGCAAGGCCGGCTATGAGGTGACCACCGGCGTGGGCAAGACCGGCGTCGTCGGCCTGCTGCGCAACGGCGACGGACCCACCGTGATGCTGCGCGCCGACATGGACGCGCTCCCCGTCGAGGAAGCCACCGGCGTGGCTTATGCGAGCAAGCTCACCGCGGTCGACCACGAAGGCAACACCGTGCCGGTGATGCATGCCTGCGGCCACGACATGCACGTCACCTGGCTGGTCGGTGCCACCACCTTGATGGCGCAGAACCGCGACAGCTGGAAGGGCACGCTGATGGCGGTGTTCCAGCCGGCGGAGGAAACGGCCCAGGGCGCGCAGGCGATGATCGACGACGGCCTGTTCCAGCGTTTCCCCAAACCCGACGTGGTGCTCGGCCAGCACGTGATGGTCGGCCCGGCCGGTGCCATCGGCGGGCGCAAGGGTGTGATCACCTCGGCCGCCGACAGCCTGCAGATCCGCCTGTTCGGGCGCGGCGCGCACGGCTCGATGCCGCAGGCCAGCATCGATCCGGTGGTGATGGCGGCCTCGACCGTGCTGCGGCTGCAGACCATCGTCGCGCGCGAGCTGGCGCCCACCGAGGCGGCGGTGCTCACGATCGGCTCGCTGCAGGCCGGTACCAAGGAAAACGTGATCCCCGACGAGGCCATCATCAAGCTCAATGTGCGCACCTTCGACGAGGGCGTGCGCGCGCGCGTGCTGGCGGCGATCACCCGCATCGTCAACGCCGAGGCGGCGGCCTCGGGTGCGCCGAAGCCGCCGGAGATCACGCCGCTGGACAACTATTCGCTGGTGACCAACGACGACGCGGCGACCACGACCGTGGTCGAGGCCTTCCGCCGGCATTTTGCGGCCGAGCGCATCCGGCAGACCGGGCCGACCTCGGCCAGCGAGGATTTCGGTTCGTTCGGCGCCGAGTGGGGCGTGCCCTCGGTGTTCTGGTTCGTCGGCGGCACCGACCCGGACACCTACGCGAAAGCCAAGGCCGCAAACCGGCTCAACGAGATCCCGACCAACCACAACCCGCGCTTCCTGCCGGTGCTTCATCCGACCCTGCAGACCGGCGTGGAAACGCTGATGGTGGCGGCCCGGGCGTGGCTGGCGGCCGCCCCGAAGAAAGCTCCGGCGCCCCCCGCGTAGGCGGGCATTGCTCACCCTACAAGGCAGCGCTGCCGAACTGCACGCTCAGCATCGAGATCGAGCCGCCGTCCATGCCTTCGGCCGGGAACGTCACCGCGTCGCTTTCGTCGCTGGCGCCGAGCACATACAGCAGCGGGAGGTAGTGATCCGGCGTCGGTATCGACAGCTCGGCGTCGCGGCCCAGTTTCTCGTAATCCACCAGGGCCTGGTGATCGCCGCGCAACATCAGCTCGCGCGCCATCGCCTCGAAGCGCAGCGCCCAGTCGAACGGTTCGGCCGGATGCCGGCCCCAGGCATAGGCGTGCAGGTTGTGCACCACGTCGCCGCTGCCGATCAGCAGGATGCCCTCGTCGCGCAGCGGCCGCAGCAGGCGGCCCAGGCCGTAGTGGAACGCGGGCGGCTGCGACTCGTCGATGGACAGCTGCACCACCGGCACGTCGGCGTCGGGATAGACGTGGCGCAGCACCGACCAGGTGCCGTGGTCCAGCCCCCACGAGCGATCCTCGCCCACGTCCAGCGGCTGCAGCAGTTCGCGCACGCGGCGCACCAGGTCGAGATCACCCGGCGCCGGGTATTGCACTTCGAACAGCTCGCGCGGAAAGCCGCCGAAATCGTGGATCGTGCGCGGCCGGGCCATCGCGGTGAGCAGGGTCGCCGGCACGTACCAGTGCGCGGACACCGACAGCACCGCGCGCGGGCGCGGCAGGCGC
>CALCWL010000445.1 GCA_937906285.1 uncultured Rhodanobacter sp.
CTTGCCGCCCGCCGCCAACTGCTGGAACGAGGGCGCCGGGGCGATCGTCGGCGCCGGAGCCGGTGCGCTTTTGACCACGACCTGACCCTGCGGCGTGTTGAACGTGGCGGTATCGGTGGCGGTGGCGGAAGCGGCCGGGGCAGGGGTGTCCTGCGCCAGGCTCGTGCCGGCGAACAACAACCCGCCGGCCAACAGGCAGCCGTACAGGGGAGTGCGGAAGTTCATGATGGAATCCTCCATGCCAGAATGAGTGTCCGAAAAAACACGGGGTCCGGTCGCGCATGCCGCCGCACCCGAACTCCTCTGGACCCTAGCAAGGGATGTGTATATGTCCGCTCAAGATCGCCCGCCGATGCGGGCAACGGCGACACGCCATTGAGCCGGGCTTCAGCTTCGCCCACCCTCAGCCTTGCCCAGGCGCGCCTGTTGCAACTGGCGGCCCAGGGCTTGCTGCAGGCCAGCCGGCGACGCGCCCGGCGCGCCGACGTGGTGGCCGCCATCGAGCGCATGGGCTTGCTGCAGATCGACACCATCCACGTCGTGGCGCGCAGCCCGTACCTGGTACTGCACGCGCGGTTGGGTGATTACCCGATGGCCTGGCTGGACGAGGCGCTGGCCGAAGGCAAGCTGGCCGAAACCTGGGCACACGAGGCCTGCTTCGTCAGCGCCGCCGATCTGCCGTGGCACCGTGCGTGGAGCGACCAGCGCGGTGGACACTGGGCGCACCGACACGCCGCACGCATGCATCGCGAACAGCGCAGCGGGATGGACGGCCTGCTCGAGCGGATTCGCGCCGAGGGCCCGGTGCGCGCGGCGGATTTTGCCCGCGAGCAGGGCGCGGCCAGCTCGGGCTGGTGGGAGTGGAAGCCGGAGAAGCGCTGGCTGGAGGCGTGGTTCGCCCTGGGTGAACTGATGGTGCTGCGGCGCGAGCGCTTCCAGCGCGTGTACGACTTGAGCGAGCGGGTGCTGGCGCAACTCGACCCGCCGCCCGATCCGCGGGTGG
>CALCWL010000446.1 GCA_937906285.1 uncultured Rhodanobacter sp.
ATCCGGGCATTGAACGCCTTCGGACGCGGGTTCGACTCCCGCCACCTCCACCAATCGAACCCATCAGGCGAGTGATTCGCCTGATGGGTTTTTTATGCCTGCGTACCGGGCCATGCACGCCTGGCGGCAGCGGCGCGGCGCGAGAAAGCCGCCGGTTGAGGGGCGTTATCGCGCGCGGCGGGTCAACCCCGCTGCTCGCGATCCGTTGAAGGCAGGCAACGTGCGCCGGCGTGGCGCGCGAGAGTTCCGGTTTCGTGCCTTCCGGAGGGGATGATGGGTCGCAACTTTCGTCGGGCGCTCCAGTCGTTCGCATGGATCGGCCTGCTGCTGCCGCTGGCGGCGTCGGCACAGTCCGGCGCATGGCGCGAGCGGCTGTTGCAGCGACATGGCGCAACGGCGCAGCAAGCGTCGCGCGGCCTGCTGAACCTGCCGCCGGGGGGACGGCCGGTGCGGGATGTGGCCTACGGCAGCGATCCGCAGCAGCGCTTCGACGTGTATCTGCCGGCGCAGGCCAGTGCAGCGCCGGTGATCTTCATGGTGCACGGCGGCGGTTGGCGGCGCGGCGACAAGGCGGCACGCGGCGTGGTCCAGAACAAGATCGACCGCTGGTTGCCGCGCGGCTTCGTGGTCATTTCGACGAACTACCGGTTGCTGCCGGAGGCGTCGCCGCTGCAGCAGGCACAGGATGTGGCGCGTGCGCTGGCGCTGGCGCAGCGCGAGGCGCCGAGCTGGGGCGCCGATCCGCGCGCGTTCATCCTGATGGGGCACTCGGCCGGCGCCCATCTGGTGGCCCTGCTGAGCGCCGAGCCGTCGCTGGCGCGCGAGCAGGGCGCGCAGCCCTGGCTGGGCACCGTCTCGCTGGACAGTGCCGCGCTGGATGTCGTGCAGATCATGCAGGGCCGGCACCCGCATCTGTACGACGCTGCCTTCGGCGCGCAGCCCGCCGACTGGCTGGCCGCATCGCCGTATCAGCAGATGCATGGCCGCATGGCGCCGTTCCTGGCGGTGTGCTCCGGCCAGCGGCGGGAGTCCTGCCTGCGCGCGCACGATTTCGCGCGCAAGGCGAGGTCCTTCGGTGGAGAGGCCCGCGTGCTGGAAGAGGGCCTCACGCATGGCCAGATCAACGCCGAACTCGGCCTGCCTTCGGAGTACACCGCTGCCGTCGAACACTTCATGCGCGGCCTCGGCACCGCCGTCGCCCAACGGCTTGGCTCGACGCCGCCCGCGAGGTCGAGCCGCTGAGTTGCCGGCCGGCTTTCACAGCGCGGACAGGAACGCCACCAGATCGCTCTTCTGCCGGGCACTCATGCCGATGTTGAAGCGGCTGTCGTAGAAATCGACCACGTCCAACAGGGTCGCCGCCGAACCGTTGTGGAAGTACGGCGCGCGGGCGGCCAGACCGCGCAGGATCGGCCCCTTGAACTTGCCGATGTCGGCCCATTTGCCGGTCAGCATGGCCAGGCCGGGGTCGGTGGTGCGCACCACCTCGCCGGTGCTGTAGCGGGTCAGCGTGTACAGCGGCAGATCCGGCGTGCGCCGGCTGGCGTCGGCAATGCCGATGTTGACCGGCAACGCCACCGAGTGGTTGCCGATGTTCGGTGCGTTGTGGCAACTGCTGCAGCTGCCGTGGATGACCGGCACGCCGGTGACGTCGTTGAGACCGGCCACGCCGCTGATGTCGATCGGCATGTGGTTGAACAACTGCTCGCCGCGGGCGATTGCGGCGCGTGCGCGATCGCGCGGGTCGCGGCTCAGTGAGGCGCGCGGATCGTTCCAGCTGTCGAACAACCGCATGGCGCGCGGGTCGAACGGCTCGCCGGTGGGATCGTTGTCGAACGTGTCGTTGATGCCGACCCAGAAGCGCTGCTGGCCCAGAATGCTGGCCCCGCCCATGCCGCCATCGTCGTTGAGTCGCCCGGCCTGCCGGTCGATCGACTGAGCGGTGAACAGGTGCGATTCGAACTCGACGATCTGGTCGATGACGGAGTCGGCCGGCAGATGGATGGCCTGCTCGTGGCCCAGGATCGCATCGCGCGCCTGCGAGGCCAGACTGGCGTCGATGTCGCCGATGTCGATGCCGGCATCCATCGGCGGCTTGAACGGCGCGAAGGTCTCGCGCCCATCCCACATCACGGCGGTGTTCCAGATCAGATTGGTGGCTGGCAGCGGGCGACGGAACAGCGACAACTCGCGCGCGCTGGCGTAGCCATAGGGATCGTCCACGGCAGTGAGTCTGAACTCGGCGTGCGCCGGCATCGGCATGCCGATGCGCAGCACGCCGCGCTTGAGCAGCATGGCGTAGGCGATGCGCCGCGCGTAGACACTGGAGACATCCGCCAGCGGCGAGACTGCGCCATCGACCAGGGCGAAGATCGGGTCGGTGCCGTTGCTCTGCCGGAAGCGCTCTCGCACCTCGGCGGCGGAGATCGTCCAGCCTTCGGCCTGGCGGTGGCAGGAGTTGCACGAGCGTCCGTTGCTGCCGAGGCTGGCGAAGAACGGGTTGGCGGTGTCGATGCGGTCGCCGGGCGTGCTGGTCTGCAGCCAGCCGGACGGATTGGCGGTGACGGCGCTGTCTGCTGCAGCCGGCGACGGGCGGTCGTCCTGGGCCGTGGCCGTGCCGACAAACGCCAGCAGCAAAAGCGCAGCCACGGCAGCCAGCCGGCGCGCGCCCGCGTGGATCGCGTGATGATGAAACATGAGGTCAACCTCCCCGATTGGTCGTGCGCACGCGCGCCCCTTGCGCGGGTGGACATTGCGCAGAACACCGAGGCGGCGGGAATTGCGACATGCGCCTGGCCACGCGCGTGAACCTTGTGGACTGCAGGTTGCCGGGAAGGCGACGGGTTTCCCGTCAGTTCCGCAAGGCGACGCAGGTGGCGATGGGGTGACGCAACATGGCTTGCGGACCGGCGAGCCCGGGATGGGCCGCAAGCCGGTTCGCGTCGATGATCGTGTTGGCCGCTCGTGCCGTGGCCGATGCTCCGGCGCAATCGCCCATGCGCGCCGTGGCAACGGCGAGCCACAGTTGCGCGGCGAGCTGGCGTGGATGGGCCGGCGGCAGTTCGCGGGCGGCGTCGGCGATTGCGGTGGCCAGCTCGGCCTTGGCCAGCTCCGGTTTGCCACGCAGCAGTGCAACCCGGGCGCGCAGCGTATGCACCCACAGCAGCCGTGGATCATGGCGCGAAGTGGCGGTGGCCAGGTCGCGATCGACGCTGGCCTGGAGATCGTGGGGACATTCCGCGCCGGGAGCCTCGGTGCAGGCGAGCAGCAACCGCGCCTCGGCGACAAGTGGCGGCATCGGCCATGAACGCGTGCGCAGGCCGGCGATCGCCGCAGGCAGCAACGCGCGTGCCTGTCCGGGATGACCCTCCAGCAGGTCGATGCCGGCCAGTTCGCTGTCGACGCGGCCGATCCGCATCCGATCGGCCGGTGTGTCGCCGTAGCGTTGGCGCGCGGCCATCAACAACTGGCGCGCACCGGCGAGGTCGCCAGTTTCCTCCAGCCCGAACGCGGTGGCTTCGAGCGAATCGCCATGCAGCGCACTGGCTTCCCCGAAGCCTGCCGACCACGCCTGCGCCTGGCGGCAACGCGCCTGCGCAGCGGCGCCATCGGCGCGCAACCCTTCCAGTGCGCACGCCTTCTGCGCCGCGTACACCTGGGTGAGTTGCGGCTGGCCGCCATGGCG
>CALCWL010000447.1 GCA_937906285.1 uncultured Rhodanobacter sp.
TTGCCGCTGTAGACCACCACGCCATCGGCGGCGGCCCGCACCGGGTCGCCCGAATCGCCGGCGATCTCGATGCCGGGAATCGCATCGCTGCCATTGAAGCGCCCGACCACCGACCCGCCTTCGACCGGCCAGCGCCAGCTCACCCCGCCGACATCGCGCATCGGGCCGGCGGCCACCGGTTTGGCGACCGTTGGCACCTTCGCTGGCGGCATCACGGAAACGCCGGCCACCGGCACGGTATCCCCCGTCGCCGCCGGCGCATGCGCCATGGGCACCGTGGAAGGAGTGGTCGGTCGCGCTGTTGCCGCCGCGGCCGGCGTGGCTTCGGTAACGGGCTCGAACACCGGCGCCGTGGCCGCCACGCCCGACGCCCGGGGGGAGCCGGCGGCAGTCCCCGGCGTATGCGCCACGGCTGGTTTGGTCGCCACTGGCGGCGACAGCGTCAAGCTCTGCCCCGGCCAGATTGTGTAGGGCGCCGCGATGGCATTCCACTGGGCGAGGTCGCGAAAATCCACGCCCTTGCGGAAGGCAATGGAATAAAGCGTATCCCCTTTTGCCACCACGTAACTGCCGCCGGGAATCGGCGTGCGCGCCGCGCGGGATGACGGTACCCCGGCAGTCGACGAGTAGCTGCCGGCGGCAGGCTCGATCACCACCGAACTGCGCATGGTGCCGCAGCCGGTCAGCAACGCCGCCGCGACGACGACCAGGCAGGGAAAACGAACTGAATGATCCATGCGGCCCAGCATACCGATGCGCGCTGCCATTTTCATGCGCGCCGCGCCGCGAATCAGCGCGGCCACAACCACCATGCCAGCAGTACGGCAAGCAACACTAGCGCGCCCCGGCCGATCCACTCGATGTTCCTGTGCAGCGTGCGTTCGGCGCGTTCGCCGAACAGGCGGATCAACAACGCCAGCAGCCACACGCGCTTGCCGCGGCCGACCGCCATGCAAGCCAGGAACGGCAGGATCGGCACGCCCACGATGCCGGCCGCCCAGGTCACGAACTTCATCGGGATCACCGGCTGCAGCGCGGCCAGCATCAACGCGCCCAGCATGGTCAGCCAATGCTCGTTCATGTCCGTGCGCAGGTTGCCCACCCATGTGGTGATGACCTCCTGCATGTGCAGGCTGAGCAGCGGCTTCACCGACTCGTAGGCCCAGTGGCCCAGCGCGTAGCCCACCACCGAGCCAAGCAGGGAGAACAGCAGCGACAGGTTGGCGTAGAAGAACGCCTTGAGCCGCTTGCCGAGCATCATCGGCGCCAGCATCACTTCCGGCATGATCGGAAAAATGAATGCCTCGAAGAAGCTCAGCGCGCACAGGTAATACAACGCGCGCGGCGCGCGAGCCCAGACCAGTGCGCGAGCGTAAAGCGGTTCGAACAGGCGCATCAGCCGATGCCACCCAGCAGCGGCACGAAACTCACCGCACCCAGTTCCTCCAGCGCGAAATCACCCTTGCCGTCGCCGCGCATGCGGATCAGGTTCTGCCGGCTGGGCGAGCCGACCGGCGCCACCAGCACGCCGGTGGGGTTGAGCTGCTCGAGGATGCGGTTCGGAATGGTGTCGCCCGCGGCGGTGAGGATGATCGCGTCGAACGGTGCCTCGTCCGGCCAGCCCAGCTTGCCGTCGTCATAGCGCGAGCGCAGGTTGGTCAGGCCGAGCTGGCGGAAGCGGCGCCGCGCCTGGCGCAGCAGCGCCTCGATGCGCTCGACCGTGTACACCTCGCCAACCAGCGCCGACAGCACCGCGGCCTGGTAACCCGAACCGGTACCGATCTCCAGTACCTTGCGCGGCATGTCCTTCTGCCCCTCGAAATGCTCCAGCAAGGCCTCGGTCATGCGCGCCACCACCCACGGCTGCGAGATGGTCTGGCCGTGGCCGATCGGCAGCGCGTCGTTCTCGTAGGCGTGCAGTTGCAATGCCTGATCGATGAAATGATGGCGCGGCACGGTGCGGATCACCTCGATCACGCGCGGGTCGCGGATGCCCGCTTCCTGCAAGGCGGCAGCCAGCCGGTTGCGGGCGCGCTGCGAGGTCACTCCCTCGCCCTTGAGCTGGGCAGCAGGCAACGGATAGGTGGTCATCGGTCAGGCCGCCTCGCCCTTGCTGCGGCGACCGACCATGCCGTCGCTCAACGTCTTCATCCAGCTGCTGACCTTGTCCAGCGCCTGGAAACGGGTCAGGTCGACGTGGATCGGCGTGACCGAAACAAAGCCGCGACGTACCGCGTTGAAGTCGGTGCCGGGGCCGGCGTCGTCCACCTCGCCGGCCGGGCCGATCCACCACATCGGCCGTCCGCGCGGATCAGTCTGCGCGATGCACGGCGCAGCGCGATGGCGACGACCCAGCCGGGTGACCTCGAAGCCGGCGATCTCGTTCCAGGGTCGATCCGGCACGTTGACGTTGAGGATGGTGTCGGCCGGCAGCGGATCGATCAGCAGGCGTTGCATCAGCAGCAGCACCGCCTGGGCCGCCGAATCGTAGTGCACGCCCTGGTGGTCGTCGCTGACGAGCGAGACGGCAATCGCCGGCAGACCGAGAAAGCGCCCTTCCATGGCCGCCGAAACCGTCCCGGAATAGATCACGTCGTCGCCCAGATTGGCCGAGTTGTTGATGCCGGATACCACCATGTCGGGTTCGTCGTCGAGCAGGCCGGCCAGCGCCAGGTGTACGCAGTCGGTGGGCGTGCCCGCCACCCGGTAGTAGCCCTGACCCATCGGCAGCACGCGGATCGGCGCGTCCAGCGTCAGCGAATTGCTGGCGCCCGAGCGATCGCGATCCGGCGCCACCACGGTGACCTCGCCGACTGCCTGCAGGCGCTCTGCCAACACGCGGATGCCCGGCGCATCCACGCCATCGTCGTTGCTGACCAGAACTCGCATGATGCTCCGTCAAAAACTGCCTGCCGGCGCAGGAAGAGCATGCGCGGCGGTTGCGTGATAGTTGCAAGTCTACCGTAGCGCGCCCCTTGTTTCACCGGCATTCGACGCATCGCGCGACCAATTCTGGCTAGGATGCGCGGATGAAACGAGCCAGCCCGCCCCGGATCACCGACGACGATCGCCGCCTGTTCCGCGAGGCGATCGGCGAGGTGCA
>CALCWL010000448.1 GCA_937906285.1 uncultured Rhodanobacter sp.
CCAGGTGGGTACAGATGCCGACCATCACCAGCCACTCGGGCTTGATCGAGCGCGTCTCGTTCTGCGCATACTTGGGCTGCTGCTCGACCTCGGACTTGGGATCGACCAGCAACGGGTCCTCCTTCGGCAACTGCGCCAGCTGGGCCGGCGTGCGGTTGACGATGAAGACCGGCAGGCTGCGCCAGGCCACGATCAGCTGCTGGCCCTTCTCGATCTTCTTGAGCGACTGGGTAACCGGAGCGCCGGCGGCCTTGGCCCGCGCGCTGGGCTCCCACGACTTGATGAAGGGCACCGCCGCCGAGACGACCCCGATACCACCCACCACTGCGGTGGTCGCGGTCAGGAATCGGCGGCGGCCGTGATCGACGACTTCGTTCGCCATCAGGCTCTCCGGTACTTGCAAGGTCATGCCAGGACGGGGTTTCAGGCCCCGCAAAAATCGCGTTAGTGTAGCGTCAGGGGCCGCGCCGTACAATAAAGCGGATGCCTGCCGGACTCTGCCCGGTGCCTGCCCAGCCACGACTCGCCGGAACGTTCTCCCCGACATGAAACATGCCGCCGGCACCCTTCTGTTCATTGCCCGCTTCGTCATTCTCGGCCTGGCGCTGGCCTTCGTGATCGGCCTGTTCTGGCCCGGCAGCGGCGAGCGCCTGCGCACACGCTTCGGGCTCGCTCCGGCGGCGGTCACGCAGACGCAGCACGAGCAGGCCGGCGCGGCGCCGGCATCCTACGCCGATGCGGTGGCGGCCGCCGCGCCGTCGGTGGTGAACATCTACGCCAACAAGATCGTCACCGAGCAGGCGTTGCGCATGTACGACAACCCGGTGCTGCAACAGCTGTTCGGCGGCCAGCCCACGACCTACCAGCATCGCGAGCAGACGCTGGGTTCGGGCGTGATCGTCAGCGCCCGCGGCAACGACTACGTGCTGACCAACAACCACGTGATCGCCAATGCCGCCGACATCCAGGTGCTGCTTTACGACGGCCGCATCGCCAAGGCGCGGCTGGTCGGCTCCGACCGCGAGACCGACCTGGCCGTGCTGAAGATCGACGCCAGCAACTTGCCGGTGATCCACATGGCCGACCCCAGCCAGTTGCGTCCCGGCGACGTGGTGCTGGCGATCGGCAACCCGTTCGGCCTCAACCAGACAGTGACGATGGGCATTGTCAGCGCGATCGGGCGGCAGTTGAACAGCTCCAGCGCCGAGGATTTCATCCAGACCGACGCGGCCATCAACCTGGGCAACTCCGGCGGCGCGCTGGTCAACACGCAGGGGCAGCTGGTCGGCATCAATACC
>CALCWL010000449.1 GCA_937906285.1 uncultured Rhodanobacter sp.
ACCAGCCGCAAGGTCGGCAGGTAGCCGATGCTGATGCGGATGCCGGCCTCGCGCAGATGGACGTCCAGTTCGCGCAGGCGGTCGGCCGGCACGGCGACGAAAACCATGTTGGTGTGCTGGCCAAGCAGTTGCACGCCGGCGACCCCGCGCAGGCGGCCGGCGAGGTACGCCGCGCGCCGATGGTCGTCGGCCAGCCGCGCCACGTGGTGGTCCAGCGCGTGCATGCCCGCCGCGGCCAGCATCCCGGCCTGGCGCCAGCCGCCGCCGCAGACCTTGCGCCAGCGGCGCGCCTTGTCGATCAGCGCATGCGAACCGAGCAGCACCGAACCGACCGGCGCGCCGAGCCCCTTGGACAGGCAGATCGAGACGGTGTCGAAATACCGCGCGAGATCGCGCGCCGGCACGCCGCAGGCCACCGCGGCGTTGAACAGCCGCGCGCCGTCCAGGTGCAGGCCCAGCCCGTGCGCGCGCGCCGTCTCGTGCGCGGCGCGCAGGTAATCCAGCGGCAGCGGGCGGCCATGCCAGGTGTTCTCCAGCGCCAGCAGGCGGGTGCGTGCGAAGTGCGGGTCGACCGGCTTGATCGCCGCCTCGATCCGCGCCAGCGGCAGGCTGCCGTCCTCGTCCTGCACGATCGGCTGCGGCTGGATCGAGCCCAGCACCGCCGCGCCGCCGCCCTCGAACTTGTAGGTGTGCGCATCCATGCCGACCAGGTACTCGTCGCCGCGTTCGCAATGCGCCAGCAGGGCGAGCAGGTTGGACTGGGTGCCGCTGGGCACGAACAGCCCGGCATCGAAGCCGAGGTCATCCGCCAGCCGCTGCTGCAACGCATTGACCGTGGGGTCCTCGCCATAGACGTCGTCGCCCACCGCCGCCGCCAGCATCACCTCGCGCATCGCCGCCGTGGGCCGCGTCACCGTGTCGCTGCGCAGATCCACTACGTCCTTCATCATTCCACCCGCCGTAGCCGTTGCCCTTGCCGTTGCTCCTGCCATTCCCTATTCCCGATTCCCCGTACCATCACACCCTCCGCCTGAAATACAGCCAGGCAATGCACGCCAACAGCATCGCCGGCAGCAGGTTGGCCAGCAACGGCGGCAACCCGTACACGGTGCCGAAATTCACCATCGCCTGCTGCATGAAATACCAGCCGATCGCCAGCAGCATGCCGATGAAAAGGCGCTTGCCCAGGCCGCCGGAGCGCAGCGTGCCGAACGCGAACGGCATCGCGCACAGCACCAGCACCAGCACGTTGAGCGGATACAGCGCACGACCCCAGAATGCCACCGCGTAGCTGCCCGGGCTCTCGCCGTTGCTCTCCAGATAGCTCATGTTGCGGCGCAGGTCACGCATCGACAGATATTGCGGTTGCACCACGGATTGCGCCAGCACCTGCGGGTTGAGGCTCGACGCCCACGACTCGTTGGCGGCGGTGGTGGAATGCGTGCCGCTCGCATCCAGCGTGGTGCTGCGCACGTCGTGCAGGATCCACTGGTGCCCGTCATGCGTGGCGCTCTGCGCCCACTGGAAACGGCTGAGCTTGCCATCGTCGGTGAAGGTGAACACGCGCACGTCGCTCAACTGCACTTCGCTGACCCCATCGCGCTGTTTCAGCGACGTGCCGCGCGCGTTGATGATGTCATGGCCATCGCGCGCCCACAGCCCGCTGCCATCGCCCAGGCCCAGGTTGCCCGAGCGCACGCGCAGCTGCATCGCCTGCGCCTGCTGGTCGCCCCACGGAGCCACCGTCTCGCCCAGGATCACCACGCCCACGATCAGCACCGCCACCACGCCCGCGGCCGAGCCGGCGATGCGCAATCGCGAGAGGCCGGCCGCGCGCAGCGCCGTGAGCTCGCCGCTGCCGGCCAGCGCGCCGAGACCGAGCAGGCCGCCGATCAGCGCGGCATTGCCGAACATCTCGTAGGCGCGGCGCGGAAACGTCACCAGCACGTAGACCGTCGCATCGGTCACCGTGTAGCCATGCTTGCCGACATTGCCGAGCTGGCGCAGGAACTGGGTCACCGCGTCGAAACCGGTCAGCACCAGCCACACGGTGAGCAGCGAACCGAGCACGCTCAACGCCACCAGTCGATCCACTCGCTTGATGCGCAGCACGCCCATCACGCGGCACTCGTCGCCGTGCGCACGCGCCGCGGGGAATACTGTTTCCACAGCAACCAGCCGGCCAGCCCCAGCGCGAGCAGGTGCAAGCCCCACAGGGGCGCCTGGCTGTGCCAATGGTCCTTGCCGATCTGCGCGCGCCCCAGCGCCAGCAGCAGGTAGTAGAGATAGAACGCCAGCACCGCCAGCAGCAACCGGCCGTACTTCGGCTCGCGCGGACTCTGCCGCGCCAGCGGCAGCGCCAGCAGCACCAGCACCAGGGTCAGCGGCGCCGCATTGCTGCGCCAGGCGAACTCGGCGCGATCTTCCGGGTTGTCGGACTGGAACAGCGCCCAGCTGGTCTTGGAATGCGCGGGATCCTCGTCCTCGTCGGCCTGCACGCTGGACAGCGAGGTGTCATTGCGCCGGTACTGCATCTGGCGCCAGTTGTCCGCGCCCAGCGGAATGTCGTACTGCCAGCCATCCTTGAACGCGATGAAGCGGCCCTCGCCGTCGCTCTCCTGGTACAGCTGGCCGCTGGCCGCGCTGACCACCTTCAGGTGGGCGCCGCCGCCCTTGCTGTTGCGCTGGGTGGCGACGAAGGTGCGGCCCAGGCGCGTGCCGTCGCGGCTCAGGCTGTCGACGAAGATGATGCCGCCCTGGCCCGGCAGGCTGGTGAAACGTCCTGCGTCAAGGCCGGCGGCGATCACCGAACGGTTGGCCGCGGCCACCAGCGCATCGCTGGTGCGTACCGCCCACGGGCCCAGCCAAAGCGCCACCAGCAGGGTGATCGCCACCAGCACCGCGCCCAGCACCGCGACCGGGCGCAGCAGGCCCGCCGGCCCCATGCCGGAGGACGACAGCACGTGCATCTCGCTCTCGCGGTACATGCGGCCCAGCCCCATCAGCACGCCGATGAAACTCGCCAGCGGCATCAGGTTGGTCAGGCCGTCGAGCGTGCGCAGTCCCAGCACCTGGAACATCACGCTGGCCGGAAAGCTGCCGCTGGCCACCTGTTGCAGCACCTTGGCGAATGCGCTGCCGGCCACGATCACCAGCAGGACCACCACCGTGGCGGCGACGGTCTGCGCCAGCTCACGCAGGAAATAGCGGTCGAGGATGCTCAGCATGCGATAAACTTGATGGCTTGTGCGGTGAC
>CALCWL010000450.1 GCA_937906285.1 uncultured Rhodanobacter sp.
GCCCGGGCAACAACGGCGGCGATGGCTTCCTGCTTGGCGTGCTGGCGCGCGAAGCCGGCTTGCAGGTCGACGTGGTGGCGTTGGCCGACATATCGAGTGGCGATGCCGCGTCGGCGCGCGCGGCATGGGTGGACGCTGGTGGCGCGGTGCGTGCCGTCGATGCCCTGCACGAACTGCCGGAGCCTGACGTGCAGGTGGATGCGCTGTACGGCATCGGCTTGAACCGTGCGCCCGAGCCGACTGCCGCCGCGCTGATCGAACGCATCAACGGCAGCGGCGTCCCCGTGCTGGCGCTCGACGTGCCGTCCGGGCTGGATGCCGACAGCGGGCACTGCCCCGGTGCCGTGATCCGCGCGGATCTCACGGTCACCTTCATTGCCGACAAGCGCGGCCTGCACACCGGTCCCGCGGTCGACTGTACGGGCGTGCTCGAGCTGGCCACGCTGGGCGTGCCGGCCAGCACGTTCGCGCAGGTGGCGCCGGACGCGCATCTGCTCGTTGCGGCAAGCCTGCCGCCGCGCCGTCGCTATGCCAACAAGGGCAATTATGGCCACGTGCTGGTGATCGGCGGCGACCATGGCATGGCGGGCGCGGTGCACCTGGCCGGGGCGGCGGCCCTGCGCGCCGGTGCCGGCCTGGTCAGCGTTGCCACGCACGCCGAAAACGTCGGTGCGCTCAACGCGGCGCGACCGGAATTGATGGCTCATGGCGTGGACGGCCCGCAGGCTCTGCAGCCGTTGCTGGATCGCACCGGCACGCTGGTGCTCGGCCCCGGGCTCGGCCAGTCCGCATGGTCGCATGCGCTGTGGCTGACCGCGGTGGACGCCCGCAAGCCGCTGGTGCTCGACGCCGACGGCCTCAACCTGCTGGCGAAAGAGCCCCGGCGCTTCACCGCGCCGGCCGTACTGACGCCTCATCCGGGCGAGGCGGCCCGATTGCTTGGCCGTTCCGTGGAGGCGGTCGAGCGCGACCGTTTCGCGGCCGTGCGCGAGCTGGCCGCGCGGTTCGATGCCGTCGTGGTGCTGAAGGGCGCCGGCAGCCTGGTGGCCGATCCGAATGGACGTCTGGACGTCTGTCCGTGGGGCAACCCCGGCATGGCATCCGGCGGCATGGGCGACCTGCTCACCGGCATCGTCGCGGCGATGCTCGCGCAAGGCTGCGACGCCTGGCAGGCGGCACGCCTCGGCGTCGGCCTGCATGCGCGGGCCGGCGACCTCGCCGCATGCGAGGGCGAGCGCGGCTTGCTGGCCAGTGACCTGCTGCTGCCGCTGCGGCGGCTGGGCAATGCCGTTCCGCGTGAACCCGGCGAGTGAACGAGACCATGCCCATCGAGCTTTCCCGCGACTTGCCCGACGAGGCCGCGACCGCGGCGCTGGCGCAACGCGTGGCCGGCGCGCTGAACCACGGCCTGGTGGTCTACCTGCATGGCCCGCTCGGCGCCGGCAAGACCAGTTTCGCGCGGGCCTGGCTGCTGGCGCTGGGCGTGGGCGAGCGGATCAAGAGTCCGACCTACAGCCTGGTCGAGGGCTATGCGGCCGCGCAGCGGCCGGCCTGGCATCTGGACCTGTACCGCATCGCCGACCCCGCCGAGTTGGAGTGGCTGGGCCTGGACGCGCTGGCCGATCCGGCCGCACTGGTGCTGGTGGAATGGCCTGAGCGCGGCGCAGGGGCGCTGCCGGCGGCGGATCTCCACGTCCATCTCGATTACGCCGGGTCCGGTCGCCGGGCCGTGCTGCGTGCTGGCACCGTGCGTGGCGACGAGCTGCTCGCGCGCCTGTCCTGACGCTCCAAGTGCCGATTTCTGTTTGGATTTTTCGCGGACGCCGAATCGGGCGGAGAGCTGTTCGAAATGTGGCACTTGCGGACGATAATTTGACATCCCCTGACGAATACATCGCAGGTGGCGGATATTAAAAGGAAAACACGCTTGCATTCGGATGTCGACTGCGTTTCAATGCGGCCCATGCGGGGTTATCTGAACAAGCTGGCCGGTTGGGGCGCCGCGGCGATGCTGGCGGCGTTTTTGCCGTGCGCGGCGCAAGCTGCCCAAATCAAGGACGCCCGCGTCTGGGCAGGGCCGCAGTACACCCGCGTGGTGCTCGATGCCGACGGTCCGCTGCATTACACGATAGGGCAGAAGGACGGCCAGATCGTGGTGAATCTGCGCGACAGCCAGGCCGCGGGCAGCTTCTCGGCGCCGGCGGCGCAAGGCCTGTTTCTCGGCATCAGCCATGCGCGCCGCGGCGACGACCTGCAGCTGATCGCCGCGGTCGATCCCGCCAGCACGCTCAAGAGTTTCGTGCTCAAGCCGACCGCCGACGACAATTACCGGCTGGTGCTGGATCTGTACCCGGCCGGCGCGCCGGGTGCCAAGGCGCCTGTCGCCAAGGCATCCGTCGCCAGCGCGCCGATCCCGACCGTCACCTACAGCAACCCCACCCACAGCCGCCGGGTCGCCGCCGAGCAGGCCGCGGCGATGCTCAACGGACAGCGCGCCGTGGTGGTGGCGATCGACGCCGGCCATGGCGGCAAGGACCAGGGCGCCCACGGCCCGGCCGGCACGCTGGAAAAGAACGTCACCCTGGCGGTGGCGCGCGACCTCGCCGCCGAGATCAACCGCCAGCCCGGCATGAAGGCGGTGCTGACCCGCGACAACGACACCTTCATCCCGCTCAAGCGTCGTTACGAAATCGCCCGCGAGCACAATGCCGACCTGTTCGTGTCGATCCACGCCGATTCCTTCACCAGTGACGACGCCCGCGGTTCGTCGGTGTGGGTGCTGTCGCCGCGCGGCAAGACCAGCATGGCCGCGCGCTGGCTGGCCGACGGGCAAAACCGCGCCGACCTGATCGGCGGCATCAGCCTGGACGACAAGGACGACGGCCTGGCCAAGGTGCTGCTGGATCTGCAACAGGGCTGGGCGATCCAGGCCAGCGACGAGGTGGCCGGCAACGTGTTGCGCGCGCTGGCCAGGCTCGGCCCGACCCATCGCGGCCATGTCGAGCGTGCCAACTTCGTGGTGCTGCGTTCGCCCGACGTGCCTTCGATCCTGGTGGAGACCGCCTTCATCAGCAATCCCGCGGAAGAACGCAAGCTGCGCGACCCGGCACACCAGAAACTGCTGGCCAACGCGGTGATGTCCGGCGTCCGGAATTATTTTGAATCGACGCCGCCGCCGGGTACCTGGTTCGCCGCGCAGGCCGCCAGACGCGCCGGTGTGCGCGTGGCCGCCGCCGACACGCCCGCCGGCAACGCCGGCAAGTCGGCCGGTGGCGCCACCGATACGCACAAGGTCACCCGCGGCGAGAGCCTCAGCGGCATCGCGCGGCGATACGGGATCAGCGTGGGCGCGCTCAAGACCGCCAACCAGATCCGCAGCAACATCGTGCAGG
>CALCWL010000451.1 GCA_937906285.1 uncultured Rhodanobacter sp.
GATCCCCACACGAGATTCTCCATGAGCAACGACGAAGCACCCGAGGTAGTGGAAGACGAGGAGCAGGCACCGCGCGAGCGTTCGCTCCTGCTGATCGGGATCGTGGTGGTGCTGCTCGTCGCGCTGGCCGGCGGCGGCTACTACTGGCAGTCGCATCGCGGCGCACCGGACAAGCAGGCGAAGGCGGAGGCGAACAAGCCGGAGATTTTCCTGGCGATGGACCCGGCGTTCGTGGTCACCCTGCGCGATGGCGATGCGCTGCGGTACCTGCAGGTGGGCGTGACCCTGATGGCGCACGACCAGCAGGCCATCACGGTGGCCAGGGATGTCGATCCGATCCTGCGCGACGGGCTGGTTTCGCTGTTCAGCAGCCAGAAGTTCGAGACGGTCAGCGAGACCGCCGGCCGCGAGAAGCTGCAGGCCGACGCGCTGGCCGAGGTGCGCAAGGTGGTCGCCAAGCGTCTGGGTCGGCCGGGCATCGACGCGCTGTATTTCACCAGCTTCGTGATCCAGTAGGCGGGAGCCACGGCCATGAGCGACCTGCTTTCCCAGGACGAAATCGACGCGCTGATGGATGGCGTCACCGGTGGCACGGTGGCCACCGGAAGCGACGAACCGCTGCCGCCGGATGCGGTGATCAGCTACGACTTCACCCAGCAGGACCGCATCGTGCGCGGCCGGCTGCCCACGCTGGAGATGGTCAACGACCGCTTCGCGCGGTTCTTCCGCACCGCGCTGTTCGGCGTGCTGCGCAAGACCTGCGAGGTCTCGGTGCTGGGCGTGAAGATGGTCAAGTTCGCCGAGTACGTGCACGGCCTGGCGTTGCCCAGCAACTTGAACATGGTGCGCATCAAGCCGCTGCGCGGCAACGCGCTGGTGGTATTCGAGCCGCGCCTGGTGTTCACCGTGATCGACAACTTCTTCGGCGGTGACGGCCGCTTCCACGCGCGCATCGAGGGCCGCGACTTCACCGCGACCGAGAACCGTGTCATCCAGATCATGCTCGCCGAACTGTTCGGTGCGATGGCCGAGGCGTGGTCGCCGGTGCTGGGCCTCAACTTCGAATATCTCAATTCGGAGATCAACCCCCAGTTCGCCAACATCGTCAGCCCCACCGAGACGGTGGTGGTGTCGCGCTTCCACGTGGAGCTGGACGGCGGCGGCGGCGAAGTCCACCTGACCATGCCCTACGCGATGGTCGAGCCGATCCGCACCCTGCTCGACGCCGGCGTGCAGAGCGACCGCATGGATGGCGACGATCGTTTCGCCGAGATGCTGCGCGAGGAAGTGCTCGACGCCGAGGTCGACGTGAGCTCGCTGCTGCTGGAGGCGCAGCTGAGCCTGGGCCAGTTCCTGCACCTGCGTCCCGGTGACGTGATTCCCGTGCAGCTGCCCGAGCTGACCACCGTGTATGCCGAGGACGTGCCGGTTTTCCGCGGCCGCTACGGTCAGTCCAACGGCCGCAACGCCGTGCGTTTCCATGTCCCGGCCGGTCGTCGCGAGCGACCGGCCACCGATCCCTCCACCCGGAAAAACCTCTCATGAACCAGTCTGCAGATGCGTTCGCCGATGCCGGCGAGCGCGTTCAATTCGATGCCCTGCACGGGGCCGCGACCGACGGCGGCGACGTCAACCTCGACATGATCCTCGACGTGCCGGTGACCCTGGCGATGGAGGTCGGTCGCACCCGCATCAGCATCCGCAACCTGCTGCAGCTCAACCAGGGCTCGGTGGTGGTGATCAACGAGAAATTCGGCATCCGCCTGACCGACGTGATCAGCCCCGCCGAGCGCGTGCGCAAGTTGCGGTGAAGCCGTGAACAGGGAATCGGGAATCGGGGGTCGGGTCGCGGCGGCATTGGCGCCTGTGGTGGCCCCGGCTGCCGACATCAATGTCGGTGGCGAACTGTTGCGGGTGATCGTGAGTCTGGTGGCGATCATCGCGATGATCCTTGCCGCCGGCTGGGTGACGCGTCGGTTGCAGCGTCGGCCGGGTGGAGGCGGGCGGCGCATCCGCTGCGTGGAGTCGTTCGCCATCGGCGCGCGCGAGCGACTGCTGCTGCTCGACGCCGACGGCAAGCGCCTGCTGATCGGCACCGGCCCCGGCGGCATGCGCACCTTGCATGTCTACGACGGCGAGACCCCGCGCGACACCGCGCCGATTGTGTCCAACGAGCTGCCCAAGCCCGTGTTCGGCGATCTGCTGGCGCGCTTGAAGGTGCGTTCGTGAGCGCGCGACGCTGGATCATCGGCAGCCTGTTGCTGTTGTTGCCGCTGGCCACGTTCGCGGCCACGCCCGGCATTCCGCTGGTGAACGTGCAACCAGCCGCCGACGGCAGCCAGAGCTGGACGC
>CALCWL010000452.1 GCA_937906285.1 uncultured Rhodanobacter sp.
CATCCTGGAAGTGATGGGCCGCCACGCCGGCTGGATCGCCGCCGCCGCCGGCCTGGCCGGCGAAGGCGCGGACGCGCCGCCGCACATCATCCTGTTCCCCGAGAACGCGTTCGACGAGGCCGCGTTCCTGGCCAAGGTGAAAGCCACCGTCGAGCGCGTCGGCTGGTGCACCGTGGTCGCCTCCGAAGGCGTGCGCAACGCGGCCGGCCAGTTCCTCGCCGAGGCCGGTACGCGCGACGCGTTCGGCCATTCGCAACTCGGCGGGGTGGCGCCGGTGCTGGCAGCACTGGTCAAGGAAAAGCTCGGCTACAAGTACCACTGGGCGCTACCGGACTACCTGCAACGCTCTGCGCGCCACGCCGCCTCGCAGGTCGACGCCGAGCAGGCGTACACCGTGGGCAAGGCCGCGGTCGACTACGCGTTGGCCGGAATGAACGCGGTGATGCCGGTGATCGTGCGCACGTCCGATGCGCCGTACCGCTGGAAGATCGCGCCCGCGCCGCTGGCGAAGATCGCCAACCGCGAGAAGAAGATGCCGAAGAACTTCATCAGCCGCGACGGCTTCGGCATCACCGCCGCCGCCCGCCGCTACCTCGCCCCGCTGATCCGCGGCGAGGCGCCGTTGCCCTACGGCAAGGACGGCCTGCCGCGCTACGTGCGGCTGAAGAACACGGCGGTGACAAAGAAGCTGGCGGCATTCGGGCGCTGAACTCCACGGCTTTCGTGACCGGCGTCACCGTGCTGAGCGCCACCTGAAAACAGGGGCGCCCGCATAGGCTTGCGTTCAGCCGCAGCTTCTTACGCTCCATCCTGCCCGGGTCGATCGCCGTGCTGCTGCGGCCGCGACCCTCCACGGGAGGAGACTCGAGATGAAACTCATCCACCGCCTGCTCGTTGCGCTTGCCCTGCTCGGCACCGGCAGTGTCGCGCTGGCCGCCCCCGGTCCCGGTCCCGGTCCGGACGACCACGGACGCTACGGCCACGACCGCGGCCACGACCGCCACCATGACGGCCGCCGCGGACACGACGATCGTCGCCATGGCGACTGGCGGCGCGACTATCGCCACCATGACGACCGCCGCTGGAACTATGGCTACCGGGACTATCGCTACGCCGGCCCGCGCTACTACCCGGTGCGCCATCATCGCTGGGAACGTGGCCACCGCTACTACGGTCCGACCTACGTCGTGCACGATTACGGCCATTACCGCCTGCGTCCGCCGCCGCGCGGTTACCACTGGGTGAGGGCGAACAACGACTACCTGCTGGTCGCCATCGCCACCGGCATCATCCTGGACATCGCGCTGCAGTAAGTCGATTCCGATCCTGACCACCCGAGGCCATGCACGCGTGCATGGCCTCTTCGTTTGCGCGCGGCGCTGCGGCGCACAACGGCCCGCGGCGCCACGTCTGCCTATACTCCCCGCGACCGCCCGTTCCGGACGGCCACTTACAACCCATGGGGAGGCTCCGATGCTGCAGCAGTATGGCTGGTGGATCGTCGTTGCGTGTGCGGTGGTGGCGGTTCTGTATGGCGCGCTGTCCGCGCGCTGGATCCTGGCGAAATCGCCGGGCAACGAACGGATGCAGGAGATCGCCGCGGCCATCCAGGAAGGCGCGCGCGCCTACCTCAACCGCCAGTACACCACCATCGGCCTGGTCGGCGTGGTGCTGCTGCTGCTGATCGGTTTCTTCCTGAACTGGCCGACCGCGATCGGCTTCCTGCTCGGCGCGATCCTGTCCGGCGCGGCCGGCTACATCGGCATGAACGTCTCGGTGCGCGCCAACGTGCGCACCGCCGAGGCGGCGCGCAGCGGCCTCGGCGCGGCGATGGACGTGGCGTTCCGCGGCGGCGCGATCACCGGCATGCTGGTGGTCGGCCTGGCCCTGCTCGGCGTGGCCGGCTACTGGCTGGCGCTCGGCCACTTCGGTGTCACCGGCGAGACCGCCCTGCATGCGCTGGTCGGGCTGGCCTTCGGCAGCTCGCTGATCTCGATCTTCGCGCGCCTGGGCGGCGGCATC
>CALCWL010000453.1 GCA_937906285.1 uncultured Rhodanobacter sp.
TGCCGCGACGACGCACGATCTTGCAGTCGCGGTGCCGCGCCTTGGCGGACTTCAGAGAATTAAGCACCTTCACGGCAGGCTCCTGACACCAAATGAAAAAATCAAGCTCGCAAGTATAACGAGACTCGCGGCGGCTCACAAGCCTGATACGACAGCCACTTCCGTGACGGTAGCCAGGAATTGTTGCAGCGCCGGTGAAGGGTCATTCGCCCGGCAGGCCACGGCCAGCAGCAGAAAAGCGTCCGGGTCCTCCAGCGGCACATAGACGACGCCTGGCAGCCGTACCGTCCGCAGGCTCGACGGTACCAGCGCCAGTCCCAATCCGGCGGCGACCAGCGCCAGCAAGCCGTTGATCTGCTGGGCATGCTGCACGATGGCGGGCTGGAACCCCGCATGCTGCGCCAGCGTCGCCAAGCGGTCGTACAGCGTGGCGGCCAGCGCCCGTGGCTGCGACACGAAGGCATCGCCGGCGACCTCGGCGAGACTCACGCTGCTGCGACCGGCCAGCCGGTGCCTCGCCGGCATGGCCAGCAACAGCGGTTCACGGTCGATCACGCTCAGTCGCAGGTTGCGCGCGTCCTGCAGGTGTGCCGGTTCGCCACGGACGAAGCCGGCATCGATCTCGCCGCCGAGCAGGGCGGCGAATTGCGGCTCGGTGTACATCTCGTTGAGCTTGAGTCCCACCTTGGGTGCCAACTGCCCATAGCGCAGAAGTGTGCGCGGCAGGGCCGGATGGAACGAGGCGGACACGGTGTAAGCCAGGCGCAGGTGACCACTGTGGCCGGCTGCTACCGCGACGACCTGGCTGCGCGCCTCGTCCGCCCTGGCCAGTATCTGCCGGGCGTGTTCGAGCAAGACCCGGCCCGGCTCCGTCAGCGAGACGTGGCGCTTGCTGCGCTCCAGCAGGCGCACGCCCAAGTCCTGCTCCAGCGACTTGATCTGCTGCGACAGCGGTGGCTGCGACAGATGCAGGCGCAAGGCTGCCCGGGTGAAGCTCAGCTCCTCGGCGACGGCCACGAAATAGCGCAACTGGCGGAGATCGAACATATAGGAAAATCAAATCAGAACGGCCGTAAATATATATTAGATACTTTATTCGGTCGATCATAAAATGCCCCTGTCGCCCCACTATCCCCTCCCCCAGTGGCGGTGGCCCTCGCCCCGCAGCGACGCTAAACACGACATCTGGTTCAACTCCCCCCCTGAACCCATGTCGATGCGTCGCACCATGCGGGGCGCTTTCTTTGGCGGTGTTGGCTGGAGTCGTCGCAACTCTTCAGAGTTGCGCGGCCAGCGCCGTGCCTTGTGCGATGGCCCGTTTGGCATCGAGCTCCGCGGCCACGTCGGCGCCGCCGATCACGTGCACGGTCATGCCCGCGGCAATGAGGGCGTCGGCCAGTCGACGATCGGGCTCCTGGCCCGCGCAGACGACCACGTTGTCGACCGGCAGGATCTGCGGCTGGCCGTCTAGTGTGATGTGCAGTCCGCGGTCGTCGAAGCGCTCGTAGCCGACCTTGCCCAGCATGGTCACCTGCTT
>CALCWL010000454.1 GCA_937906285.1 uncultured Rhodanobacter sp.
AGCGGCCCGGTGGTCAATTCGCCGCGCCAGCTGTGGTCGGTGGCGGCGTACCTGGATGTGGTGACCGAGGGCGTGTTCGGCCTGCAGGAAGACGGCCAGGTGCAACCGAAGCTGCCCGTCTCGCTGGTGCCGACGCTGTTCGGCAAGCGCAACGCGATCAGCCTGGAGCTGCCCGATCGCCAGATCACGCTGCAGTTGCCGGCGAAGCGCGACGGCAATCTGCTGGTCGCCGATCGCATTCGCATGCAGGGAACGCACACCACCGTGACGTTGAAGGCGATCCGGGTCGATGCACCGCCGCTGCGCATGGACGCCCCGCTGTACGCGCCGATCGCGCCGGCCGCGCCGACACTGACGGCCGACGGCGATCACTGGACCGTCAAGGGCGATGGCAAGCTGCAGCTCTACGTCAACGGCCAACGCGCCGGCGTCGTCGATGGCAGCGGCAACCTCGCCCGGACCGCCGGCCTCGCCTGCGTACGCGCCACCCGCGTCGACGCGCATGGCCTGGAGTCCCTGCCCAGCCCGGCGACCTGCGTCGGTCCGGTCGATCAGGCCGGCGGCGACTGGCCGCGCCACTGGACCGCGCCCGCCACCGGCAGCTATCGCGTGTGGGCGGATTACCGCAACGCCAACGGTCCGATCAACACCGGCGTCACCGCCGCGGTGAAATGGTTGCTCGTCACCTGCAACGGCGGCGACACGCAGCGCCTGCCGCTGGTGATGCCGCACAGCCTGGCCACTCGGCCCTCCACCCATGCGCGCTTCAGCGCCACCGCCAAGGCACGCTGCACGTTCGCGTTGGAAGACGGCTTCAACATGAGCTACCTGCAGCACTTCGCGCACTACACGGGCGGCAGCGGCGGCATCGACGGACCGCTGAACCAGGCCGAGGTCGACAATCTGCACATCGCCCCCCTGGCGAGCGGAACCGTTACCCCATGAGCAGGAAACCCGAGCTGTCGTTCTGGCAGATCTGGAACATGTGTTTCGGCTTCCTGGGCATCCAGTTCGGCTTTGCATTGCAGAACGCCAACGTCAGCCGGATCTTCCAGACGCTCGGCGCCGAGGTGAACGACATCCCGATCCTGTGGGTGGCCGCGCCGCTGACCGGCCTGATCGTGCAACCGATCATCGGCCACTACTCCGACCGCACATGGAACCGGCTCGGTCGCCGGCGTCCGTATTTCCTGGCCGGCGCGATCCTCGCCACGCTGGCCCTGCTGGCGATGCCGAACTCGCCCACGCTGTGGATGGCCGCGGGGCTGCTGTGGATCATGGACGCCTCGTTCAACGTGTCGATGGAGCCGTTCCGCGCCTTCGTCGGCGACCAGTTGCCGGAGCACCAGCGCCCGCAAGGCTTCTCCATGCAGAGCGTGTTCATCGGCGTCGGTGCGGTGGTGGCCTCGCTGATGCCGTGGTTGCTGACCAAGGTCGGGGTCAGCAACCTCGCCCCGGATGGCGCGATTCCCGACACGGTCAAATACGCCTTCTACGCCGGCGGCGCCCTGCTGATGGGCACGGTGCTGTGGACCGTGCTCTCCACGCGCGAGTATCCGCCCGAACAGTTGCGTGCATTCGACGACGACGCCAAATCGCTGCCCGTCGACGCCTCGCGCGCGTGGCGGCCCGGCCTGCTGCTGATCGTCGGCGGCCTGCTGGTGCTGCTGGCCATCCGGCATTTTTCGCTGGAGAAGGAACTCTACGTGCTGGCCGGCGGCCTGCTGGCGTTCGGCGCGCTGTTCGCCTGGCTTGCCTTCAGTCACAGCCGGGGCATGCTGCGCGAGGTGATGGGCGACCTGTACAGCATGCCCGACGCGATGCGGCGGCTCGCGATCGTGCAGTTCTTCTCGTGGTTCGCGCTGTTCGCGATGTGGATCTTCACTACTCCGGCGGTGACGGCGGTGCAGTTCGGCAGCAGTGATCCGCATTCGGTGGCCTACAACACCGGTGCCAACTGGGTCGGCGTGCTGATGGGTGCGTACAACGGCTTCGCCGCGCTGGCGGCGCTCGCGATCCCGCTGCTGGTGCGCCGCATCGGCCTGCGCTGGAGCCACCTCGTCAACCTGTGGCTGGGCGGCGCCGGGCTGCTCTCGTTCCTGTTCATTCGCGATCCCGACTGGCTGCTGCTGTCGATGGTCGGCGTGGGCTTCGCGTGGGCGTCGATCCTGTCGCTGCCCTACGCG
>CALCWL010000455.1 GCA_937906285.1 uncultured Rhodanobacter sp.
CGCGAAGATCGACGCGATGCGCTCCAGCGCGCGGGTGATCGGATGGATGCCGCCACGCTCGCCGTCGCGGCCGGGCAGCGAAATGTCGATCGCCTCGGAGGCAAGCCGGCGGTCGAGCTCGGCCTGTTCCAGCACGGCCCTGCGCGTCGCCAGCGCGTCGACGAGGCGCTCCTTTACGCGGTTCACTTCGGCGCCGCGTGCCTTGCGCTGCTCGGGCGCCAGGGTGCCCAAGGTCTTCAGCGCGCCGGTGATGATGCCGCTCTTGCCCAGCAAGCCCACGCGCAGGGATTCAAGCGTGTCCAGCGTCTCGGCTTGTTCGATGCCAGCCAGCGCCTGCGCGGCCTGGCGTTCCAGATCATCCATCGGTGCGGTCCCGGTTCGGACGTGCAAAAACGAAAACGGGGAGGAGACGTGTGGCCTCCTCCCCGCTTGATTCACATTCTATCGTCGCAGGCGACGATCAAGCAGCCAGGGCGGCCTTCGCCTTGTCGGCGATGGCGCCGAACGCCTTGATGTCATGCACGGCGATATCAGCCAGGACCTTGCGGTCGACGGTGATGCCGGCCTTGCTCAGGCCATTGATCAGGCGGCTGTAGGACAACCCGAACATGCGCGCGGCAGCGTTGATGCGCACGATCCACAGAGCACGGAACTGGCGCTTGCGCTGCTTGCGGCCGATATAGGCGTACTGGCCGGCCTTGATGACGGCCTGGTTGGCAACGCGGAAGACCTTGCGACGGGCGTTGTAGTAGCCCTTGGCGCGGCCGATGATGGTCTTGTGACGACGACGAGCGGTGACGCCACGCTTTACACGAGCCATGGTCTATCTCCTCACAAGTACGGCAGCATGCGAGCCACGCCCGGCGCATCGCACGCCTTGAGGTGGTTCGGGGCACGGAGACCACGCTTGAGCTTGGTCGACTTCTTGGTCAGGATGTGCGACTTGTATGCGTGGCCGCACTTGATCTTGCCGGATGCGGTCTTGCGAAAACGCTTCGCCGCCGCCCGGTTGGTCTTGATCTTGGGCATGGAATGCTCCTTGAGTGGGAATGATCCCGTTTCTGACTGATCTGGCGGCAACCGCGGGTTGCTCTTTCCGTCCTGCCACGATCGGTGCACGACCCTTCCGGCGGGTCGAACCCGTAATCATACGGGTTCAAAAGGCCAAACGCCAGCACGAAGTGCTGACCACGGCTTCCTCTCCCTTGGGGAGAGGATTGAGGTGAGGGTACGGGGCTTGCCCGGGCCCCGCGCAACGGCCGCTCTCGGACGACACGACGAAGAGCACCGCGCACAGGGTGCGCTCCTGCAAAAGGCGCCGCCCCGGCCTACTTCTTCTTCGGCCCGATCATCATGACCATCTGGCGCCCTTCGAGCCGGGGATACGACTCGACCTGGCCGTTGTCGCCCACGTCCTCCTGGATCTTGCGGGCCAGGTTCTGGCCGAGATCCTGGTGCGACATCTCGCGGCCGCGGAAGCGGATGGTGACCTTGACCTTGTCGCCCTCTTCCAGGAAGCGGAGCATGTTGCGCAGCTTGATCTGGTAGTCGCCCACGTCCGTGACCGGACGGAACTTCACTTCCTTGATCTCGACCTGCTTCTGCTTCTTCTTGGCGGCCTGGGCTTTCTTCTGGGCTTCGAACTTGAACTTGCCGTAATCCATGATGCGGCATACGGGCGGATCGCCATTGGGCTGGATCTCGACCAGATCCATGCCGGCTTCCTGCGCCAGCGCCAGCGCCTCGTCACGGCTCAGGATGCCGAGTTGCTCGGCGTCCGCGCCAATGACACGCACCCGCGGCACGCGGATTTCCAGGTTGCGACGATTGCCCTTGTTGTCGGTGGTTGCGATACCACGATCCTCCAGAAGAATGGATGAAACAGACCGTTCGGCGTTCACCGCCGGGTTTCGGTCTCCAGTCGCCCGATGAAATCGGCCAGCGGCATGCTGCCCAGATCCTCGCCGGAGCGGGTACGGACAGAAACCGCGCCCGTCTCCTTCTCGCGGTCACCGACCACGAGCAGATAAGGCACTTTCTGCATCGTATGTTCGCGGATTTTATAGCCGACTTTCTCGTTGCGCAAATCCGATTGTACCCGGAAACCTTTGTCGACAAGGGCTTGCGTGACCTCGCGAACGTAGCCGGCCTGCGCGTCGGTGATGCTGAACACCATCGCCTGCACCGGCGCCAGCCAGGTCGGCAGCAGGCCGGCGTGGTGCTCGATCAGGATGCCGATGAAACGCTCCATCGAGCCCACGATGGCCCGGTGCAGCATCACCGGATGCTGCTTCTGGGAGTGCTCGTCCACGTATTCGGCGCCGAGCCGCTCGGGCATCATGAAATCCACCTGCATGGTGCCGACCTGCCAGTCGCGGCCGATCGAATCGCGCATGTGGTACTCGATCTTGGGGCCGTAGAACGCCCCCTCGCCCGGCAACTCGGTCCAGGTCACCCCGGCGGCCGCCAGCGCCCCGCGCAGGGCGGCCTCGGCCCGATCCCACACCGCGTCGTCGCCGATGCGCTGGTCCGGGCGCAGGGCCAGCGCCACCTCGATCCTGTCGAAACCGAAATCGGCGTAGACCTGCATCGCCTGCCGATGGAAGGCGGTGACCTCCGGCTCGATCTGCTCGGGCGTGCAGAAGATGTGGCCGTCGTCCTGGGTGAACGCGCGCACGCGCATGATGCCGTGCAGCGCACCGGACGGCTCGTTGCGATGGCAACCGCCGAACTCGCCGTAGCGCAACGGCAGGTCGCGGTAGCTGCGCAGGCCTTCGTTGAAGATCTGCACGTGGCCGGGGCAGTTCATCGGGCGCAGCGCGAAGGTGTGCTTCTCCGACTCGGTGAAGAACATGTTCTCCTTGTAGTTGTCCCAATGGCCAGACTTCTTCCACAGCGACACGTCCAGCACCATCGGGCAGCGCACCTCCTGGTAGCCGCTGCTGCGATACACGCCGCGCATGTACTGTTCGACCTGCTGCCAGATGGCCCAGCCGTTCGGGTGCCAGAACACCATGCCGGGGCTTTCTTCCTGCTGGTGGAACAGGTCCAGCTGCTTGCCGATCTTGCGGTGGTCGCGCTTCTCGGCCTCCTCCAGCTGGAACAGGTAGGCCTTCAGGTCCTTGTCATTGAGCCACGCGGTGCCGTAGATGCGGCTGAGCATGGCGTTGCTGGAGTCGCCGCGCCAGTACGCGCCAGCCACCTTCATCAGCTTGAACGAATGCAGCTTGCCGGTATTGGGCACGTGCGGGCCGCGGCACAGGTCGGTGAATTCGCCCTGCGAATACAGCGACAGATCCTGGTCGGCCGGAATGCCCTCGATGATCTCGGCCTTGTAGTTTTCGCCCAGGCCACGGAAGAACGCCACCGCGTCGTCGCGCGATTTCACACTGCGCGTGACCGGCAACTGCTCGGCCACGATCTTGTGCATCTCCGCTTCGATCTTCGGCAGGTCCTCGGGCGTGAACGGGCGCTCGTAGGCGAAGTCGTAGTAGAAGCCGTTGTCGATCACCGGGCCGATGGTGACCTGCGCGCCGGGAAACAGCCGCTGCACGGCCTGGCCCATCAGGTGCGCAGTGGAGTGGCGCAGGATCTCCAGCGCCTCCGGGCTCTTCTCGGTGACGATCTGCAGGCTGGCGTCGTGCTCGATCGGGAAGCTGGCGTCGACCAGCTTGCCATCGACCTTGCCGGCCAAGGTCGCCTTGGCCAGGCCGGCGCCGATCGAGGCGGCCACGTCCTGCACGGTGACGGGGTGTTCGAACGGCTTCTTGCTGCCGTCGGGGAGCGTAATCTCGATCATCGCGAAAGCTTCTCTGGAAAACAAAAAAGGGCGTGACGCCCTTTCTTTTGAAAACGAAGGCGTGGTGACGGTCAGTCGTGGCAGTGCGTAGTCGTCATGTCGCACACTCGGCCGGCGCGAGGGCGCGGGCCACCTCGTCTCGTGGATGATGCCGAAATCCTAGTCTAGCCCAGATCGCGCGCGCTGCGCAGAGCCTCAAAACGGCTTGGCCAGCACCAGCCAGATCACGCCCAGCAGCAACAGCACCGGCAGCTCGTTCAGCCAGCGCAGGGTTCTCGCCGGCGGCAGCACCCCGCCTTTTTCGCTGCGCTTGAGCATGCGTCCGGCCCAGGTGAAATAGACCAGCAGCACCGCGACCAGAGTGAGCTTGGCGTCGATCCAGTGCGTGCCGGAGGCCACGTTCGGCAGGCTCTGCGGGAATACCCTCCAGCCCTGCCACAGCACCAGGCCAAACAGGAAGGCGATGCCGAACATGTTGTGGCCGAACTTGTACAGCCGGCGCCCCATCAGCTGCAGCCGGGCCTGCACTGCCGGCTCGTTCGCCGCTTCGGCCATGTTCACCAGGATGCGCGGCAGGTAGAACACCGTGGCCATCCAGGCGATGACGAACAGCAGGTGCAACGACTTGATCAACAGATAGGTCATGGCGAATGGGCGTGGCCGCTGCCTCGCGCAGCGGCGGGCATGATAGCGCGAGCCGCCATCTTCACTCGCGCGCAGGGCCAATCCGCGCCAGCAGCGCCTGCAACAGGCGCTGCTGGCGTTGCGCGTCGAGCGGTGCGTTGGCCCGATCGGTCAGCAGGAAGAAGTCCTCCACCCGTTCGCCGAAGGTGGCGATGCGCGCGTCGTGCACGCGCACGTCCTCGCTCAGCATCACCTGCGCAACGGCCGCCAGC
This sequence comes from uncultured Rhodanobacter sp., assembly GCA_937906285.1. Lineage (GTDB taxonomy): Bacteria > Pseudomonadota > Gammaproteobacteria > Xanthomonadales > Rhodanobacteraceae > Rhodanobacter. The sequence goes on from CALCWL010000455.1 coordinate 4,696, forward strand.
AGCCCGGGACGGTCGGTTCCCGCCAACGCCAACTGGGTGCGGCCGCCGGCGGCATGGAAGCTGATCTTCGGCGTCACCTGGAAGTGTTTCTGGTGGCGCGACATGCTGCGCTTGCTCGGCTGCACGCCCACCGCTTGCGCCAGTGCGCGCTGCAGGCGCTGCTGCAACTCTTCGGCACGCGCGGCGGTGGCCGGTTGCTGGCTGTCGGCGTCGAGCAGCAGGAAGGTGTCCAACGCCATGCCGGTGGGCGAACTGAGGATGCGCGACTCCATCACCGAGAAGCGCAGCCGGTCCAGCATCGCCGTCACGGTGGCAAACAGGCCGTCCCGATCGGGCGTGTAGACGAACAGCTCGGTGCTGCCGCGTACCGACAACGGTTCCACCGCGACCAGCGGCACCGCACCCTGCGCGCGCAGGATCGCCGCGGTCTGCCACGCGATCTGCTCGGGCCGATGGCGCAGGAAGCTGAGTTGCGGAAAATCCCCCCAGACCTGCCGCACGCGGGCCTCGTCGAAGCCATCTGCCTGCAGCAGCGCCAGCGCCTGCGCGCTGCATTCGCGAACGCGCGCGCCGGCGTCACGCGGCAACTCGACGTCGCTGCGCAAGGCATGGCGGGTGCTGGTGCAGAGGTCGGCCAGCAGGCGGTCCTTCCAGCTGTTCCACAGGCGCGGGCTGGTACCGATGATGTCGGCAATGGTCAGCAGGTAGAGCTGGCCGAGCTGCTCCCGATCGCCCACCGTTTCGGCGAAGCGGTGCACCACTTCGGGGTCGGTGATGTCCTGGCGTTGCGCCGTGGTGCTCATCAGGAGGTGATGGCGCACCAGCCAGGCGACCCGTTCGACGTCATCGGGGGGAAGCCCCAGGCGCGTACAGAAGTCCCGCGCATCCTGCTCGCCGAGCACCGAATGGTCGCCGCCGCGGCCCTTGGCGATGTCGTGGAACAACGCCGCCAGCAGCAATATCTCGGGCTTGGGCAGCGCGGCCCAGATCTCGCAACCGAGCGGAAACTCGACGCGCGCCGCCGGCTCGGCGAAGCGCGCCATGTTGCGCAACACGCGCAAGGTGTGTTCGTCGACGGTGTAGACGTGAAACAGGTCGTACTGCATCCGTCCGAACACCTTGCCGAACGCCGGCAGGATCGCCGCCAGCAAACCATGGCGATTCATGCGCCACAACGCCTCCACCGCCGGCGCCCCGCGCCGCAACAGGCGCAGGAAAGCGGCCAGCACCGCCTCGTCCCTGGCCAGCGCGGCGCCGTGGGCATCGGTCGCCTGGTGGATGCGGCGCATGGTGTCGGCGCTGAAGCCCAGCACGCCGGATTGCTCCAGCCGGGCGATGAAAATCTCCACCAGCGCCGCGGGTCGGCGCATGAACAGTTCCGGATCGCGCGCCGCCAGGCGCGCGCCGTAGCGCACGAAATCGTCGCCCACCGGCTGCTCGGCCGCGGGAGGCTCCAGCATCTCCTCGAAGCGCTCGGCCACCTGCACGCCAAGCCGCTCGACCTGGCTGGCCGCGCGGTAGTAGCCCTGCATGAACTGCTCGACGCCGAGGTTCTTCTCGTGCTCGTCCTGGAATCCCAGGCGTGCGGCGAGCGCCTGCTGGTAATCGAACAGCAACCGCTCCTCGGCGCGCCCCGCTTCCAGATGCAGGGCGTAGCGATAACGGCGCAGCGTCGACTCGGCCTGTTCCAGCTGGGCTTGCTCGGCGGGATCGAGCAGTCCCTCGGCGACCATCCCCGACAGCCCGTCGGCCTGCGCCAGGCGCCGCCCCATCCAGCGCAGCGAGTCGAGCGTACGCAGGCCGCCGGGGCCATCCTTGAGGTTCGGTTCGAGGTTGTAGGCAGTGTCGTCGTAACGGGCATGCCGCGCATTGCGCTCGGCCAGCCGGGCAGCGAGGTATTCGCGCGGGGGCCACATCTCCGGATCGTCGACGATGCGCCGCAGTTGCGCGTCGAAGCCCGGATCACCGGCCAGCCGTCGCGCATCAAGCAGGCTGGTGAACACGCTGGCGTCCTGCGCGGCCAGTGCCCGGCATTGCGCCGGCTCGCGCACGGCGTGGCCCACTTTCAGACCGATGTCCCACAAGGTGGCGAAGAACTGCTCCAGGGCGCGCAGACGCGCGGGCTCGGGTGCCGTGGCCAGCGCCAGCAGGTCCACATCCGAATACGGAAACAGCAGACCGCGGCCAAACCCGCCAATCGCGAACAGTGCAGCGCCGCCTACCTCACCGAGGCAGGCCACCCACACGTGCACAACCACCCGCGCCACCGACTCGCCGCGCCGCCGCGCCAACACACTGGCATCCGTGCCGTCGCGAAATGCCGTAGCCAAGCCGCGATCCACATCCTCCAGCAACTGCCGCAACGCCCGGCGCGCCTCGGCCGAAACGCCGGAGCGCGGCACCGCCACGGGCAGGCGCGGCAAGGGGGGGAGCGCTGAATTCATTGGAGCGAGAAGTCAGTGGAGAGGAGTGCGGAATGAGAGAAAGCAGTCTGCCATGTCTCCATGGCATCCGGCGCCAGCACCGCGCGCCCGACTCTCTTTTCTCGTTCCTCTCCACTCACTCCTGCTTCACGCATCCGGCCACGGCGTGAGGATCTCGAAACCGTCGTCGGTGACGGCCAGGGTGTGTTCCCACTGCGCCGACAGCGAGTGGTCCTTGGTCACCACGGTCCAGCCGTCCGGCAGCTGGCGGGTCTGCGGCTTGCCGGCGTTGATCATCGGCTCGATGGTGAAGGTCATGCCCTTCTTCAGTTCGACACCGGTGCCTGGCTTGCCGTAGTGCAGCACCTGCGGTTCGTCGTGGTAGACCTTGCCGATGCCGTGTCCGCAATACTCCTTGACCACGCTGAAACCGGCCGCCTCCGCATGCTGCTGGATGGCATGGCCGATGTCGCCCAGCGTGGCACCGGGACGCACCGCCTCGATGCCGCGCATCATTGCCTCGAAGGTCGTGTCGACCAGCCGCTTGGCCAGCACCGAGGGGGCGCCGGCGATGTACATGCGGCTGGTGTCGCCGTGCCAGCCGTCCTTGATCACGGTGACGTCGAGGTTGACGATGTCGCCGTCCTTCAGCACCTTGCCCGCGCTCGGGATGCCGTGACAGATCACGTGGTTGACCGAGGTGCACAGGGTCTTGGGGAAGCCGTGGTAGCCCACGTTGGCGGGGATCGCCTTCTGTACCTTGACGATGTGTTCGTAGGCGCGCCGGTCCAGCTCCTCGGTGGTGACGCCGGGCTTGACGTAGTCCTTGAGCATCGCCAGCACTTCGGCGGCGAGCTTGCCGGCGACGCGCATGCCTTCGAGGTCTTGCGGAGATTTCAGGGTAATAGCCATCGGTTCCACTCATATGGCGGCAAAAGCCAAATAAATCCAGCGACTTGCCGCACTGCCGGCGTACCGGCTACAATTTCGGAGTTTTGCAGGGCCGATACTTCTCTGTCGGGAGTTGGCCCACGCAAAGCGAACGGGAATTGTAACCCTGCGCGGTACAACACCCAAACCAACGCCACACACGCATCGGCACCGTCTTCGGGGTGCCGCGCCTTGCCCACCATCAGAAACGGGCCGGTCGCGGTCGAAGCCGGGGATGCGTGGAGGTCCCAACCCCCAGGTTCCTTCTCGAGGGAACCGACAATCGGAGCGACACCCCATGGCACAAGTCACCATGCGTCAGATGCTGGAAGCCGGCGTCCATTTCGGTCACCAGACCCGTTACTGGAATCCGAAGATGGCCCCGTACATCTTC
>CALCWL010000456.1 GCA_937906285.1 uncultured Rhodanobacter sp.
CTCTATGTCCGCGACCAGGATGAAGCGCTCGCCTTCTATGTCGGAAAGCTGGGCTTTGTCGTCAGCGCCGATGCGCGCAACGGCGACTATCGCTGGCTCACCGTGCAGCATCCCGACCAGCCCTCGTTCCAGCTCGGCCTGTTCAAGCCGGGTGCGCCGATGCACGACGCGGCGACCGCGCAGACGCTCTGCGAAATGGTGGCCAAGGGCGCGATGCCGCCGCTGGTGCTGGCGGTGGACGATTGCCAGGCCGCGTTCGAGCGGCTGCAGGCGCTGGGCGTGGAGTTCACGCAGGAGCCGATGCGCCGCTACGGCACGGTGGACGCCGGCTTCCGCGATCCCTCCGGCAATGGCTGGAAGATGATCGAGAACCGGGCTCCGGCACAGGGGGCAGCATGAAGGTGGCCCGTTGGATGCGGCAGGGCCATCGCTGGCTGTCGATCGTGTTCACCCTGACCGTGATCGCGAACTTCGTCTGGCGCGGCATGAGTCCGCACGAACCGCCGGCATGGCTGACCTATGCGCCGCTGCCGCCGCTGTTCGCGCAGTTGTTCAGCGGCCTGTACCTGTTCGTGCTGCCGTACACCGCGGCAGCGCGCCGCGGGGCCTGAGGCTGCGGGCACGGCGCGTTCCCGGTTCCCGCCACCGGCAACCGCGGTTCCGGTGGCGAACAGCGAATCGAGTGCCGCGCGCCTACTTGCCGCCCGCCGTGACGCCGGGCCCGATGGCCGAACCGATGAAGTCGAGCATCTTCCCGTACAGCTCGGCGACGTTGGCCTCGTCGTAGAAGCCGTGCATCTCGCCGGGCTTTTCCAGCCAGACGTGCGGCACGTGGCGCTTGAGCAGCGCCTCGTGCAGGTTCGTGCCCTGGATCGGCGGCACGCGCCGGTCCTGGCCGCCGACCACCAGCATCACCCGCGCCTTGAGCGCATCGAGCTGGTTGATCGGCGAGCGCTGCGCCAGTTGCGCCATGTCGTCGCCCAATTGGCGTTTCAGGTAATTCTCGCCGCTGACCGTTTCGGGAATGTCGCCGCGCCGGTACATCAGGGGCAGGTCGTAGATGCCGACGTAGCCGATCGCGCACTGGTAGAGGTCGGGCTCCTTCACCGCGCCTTCCAGCGCGGCATAACCGCCGTAGCTGGCGCCGTAGATGCACAGGCGCTGCGGGTCGGCGATGCCCTGGGCGATGGCCCAGCGCGTGGCGTCAGTGACGTCGTCCTGCATCTTGCCGCCCCACTCGCGCCAGCCGGCCTGCTCGAACGCGTAGCCATAGCCGCCCGAGCCGCGGAAATTGACCTGCACCACGACGTAGCCGCGCGTCGCCAGCGCCTGCACGTCGGCGTCGTATTCCCAGCGGTCGCGCACGGAGAACGGGCCGCCATGGACCATCACCACCGTCGGCAGGTGCTTGTCCTGCTCATGGCCCGGCGGGTAACTCACGTAACCCTGCAGCTTCATGCCGTCGCGTGCGGCGAACTCGAACGGCTGCTTGGTCGCCATCGACGGCGGATTGATCCACGGCGCGCGCTTGAGCAGCGGCGTCAGCCTTGCGGCCTTGGCGTCGAACAGGTAGAACGTGCCCGGATCGGCATCGGCCTCCACCAGCACCACGCTCAGGCTGCCATCGCTGGTGCCGGAGACGAAGCGCACGCTTTCGCCCGGGAACTGCTTCATCAGCGCCACCAGCATGCGCGCCGCCGGCGACTGCATGTCGAACGGCGCGATGCCGGCGCGGCCGTCCATGTAGGTGACACCGGCGATGTCGTCTTCGGCCAGCCCCTGCAGCAGGCCGTCCGATTCGACCGTGGGGTTGCTCCACACCTCCTGCAGCGTGGGCTTGTCTTCGCTCCAGCGGCAGATGCCGAAGCCGCCGCTGGGGGCCGGGCAGCTGAAGTACGCCACGCTGTCATCACGGTCGAAGGCGATCGGCACGGAATGGCTGGCGCCCAGTTCGGGCATGGGCTTCCAGTCGCCGCCCCCGAGCGGCAGCTGGAACACCCGGACGTCGCCCTGCTCGTCCTCGCCCCACGCAAAGCGGATCCGGCCCTGATGGTCGCCGACGAAAAAGGCGTCGCGCATCGGTGCGGTGATGATTTCCCGCAACTTGCCGGTGCGCACGTCCATGCGGGAGGCGGTGGCAAACACCCCGTGCTTGCCGTTGGCGTCCCACAGCCGGGTAGCGACCAGGATGTGTTTCGGATCGCCGGCAATGGTGCCGATGAACTCCGCCGAGCCGCGTTCGCTCACCACCTGCTTGACCAGCGTACCGGTGGTCATGCCGTCCTTGCGAAAGCCGTACAGCATGGTCGAGCCTGTTCCATCGGCATTGACCGCATACAACTCGCCGGTGGGCAACGGGCGGTCGTAGCCACCCAGCCGTGTCCCCACCGTGTACACCACGCGGGTGGGAGAGATCCACCAGAAGTCCGTCACCGCGTCTTCGTTGCGCTGGCGGATCAGCTGCCCCTTCTTGTCGGCCAGGCGAATCAGCGCCAGCAGACTGTGGCCATCCACCAGGGCGGTGGTGGCAAGGTACTTGCCGTCAGGCGAAATCTTCACGGCTTCGTATTGCATGTGCCGTGCGAGATCGGCAAGCGGTACCGGTTCGGCGTGCAGGAACGTGGCGCACAGCAGCACCAGCGCGACCAACCAGCGTCGAGTATCCATGGCGATTTCCCCTGTTTTGCGATGTGCGCGGCCGCGTTCCGCGGCCATCCGGCCATCCGACTCTAATGCAAAGTGCGCGGCGGCAGGATCAGGACGCCGCCGTCGCCGCCGGCGCTGCCCCGATGCTGCGCAGCGCCGGGCTGCGCATGCAGCCCAGGGCGATCGCGGTGAGCAGCAAGCCGGCGCCGGCGAACAGGCCGGTGAGCGGGATCAGCCTGAGCAGGCTGCCGGCGATCGCGGCCGAGATCGGCCCCAGGCCCATGAAGGTGAACATCAGCACGCTCATGGCGCGGCCCATCATTTCCGGCGCCACGCGACGCTGGATCCAGCTGACGATGGCGATCTGCGCGATGCCGGCGAGCACGCCGGTGGCGGCCAGCAGCACCGCGCCGGTGACCGTCGCATGCACCAGCGCCAGCGTGGCCAGGGCCAGGCCGGCGAGGCTGTCGATGGTCAGCACCATCAGGCCGAGACGGCCGCGCACGATGCGGCTGGCCGGGCCGGAGAGAAAGCTGCCCAGCAGCATGCCGCCGCCGTTGGCGGTCATCAGGATGCCGAGCGAGGCGGCGCCCAGATCCATCCGCGTATCGGCCAGCACCGGCAGGCCCACCTGCAGCGGGCCGCCGACGAATACCGAGACCACCGCCGCGTAGAGCATGAACGCGCGCAGCGGCAGGTCGGCCCAGATCATCCGCACGCCGCTGGCCACGTTGGCCAGCACGCCGCCCGCGGCGGGTTTCGGATCGAAGTCGGCGGACACGCGGATCAGCAGCAGCGACGCCAGCGAGAAGGCGAAGCTGATTGCGTCGATGGTGAATGCCAGGCCCAGTCCCTCCGCATCCTGCAGCGCCTGCGGCTGTGCGCCGTGCGCGCCCGCGCTGATCACCACGCCGGCCAGCGCCGGACCGACGAACATGCTGAGCTGGCGCATGCCCATCACCAGCGCATTGGCCGGTTGCAGCTGATCCTTGCGCACCAGCTGCGGCAGGATCGCCGAACCGGCCGGATACGCGAACGCGGTGGACAGGCCGATGCCCAGCGCGATCAGGTACACCAGCCACATGCGGATGTCGCCCAGCAGCACCAGCGCGGCCAGCAGCGCCACCAGCAGCGCGTTCGCCCCGCGCGCGGCGAGCAGCACGCGGCGCGGCGACAGCCGGTCCACCACCGCGCCGCCGATCAGCATGAACAGCGCGCGTGGCAATGCCATCGCCGCCAGCACCAGGCCCAGTGCGGCCGGGTTGCCGGTGAGTTTCAGCACCAGCCACGGCAAGGCGACCAGGGTGAACTGGTCGCCCAGCATCGAGATCGTGCTGCCGCCGAACAGCAGGCGGAAATTGGGGTTGGCGAAAACGGAGTCGCGGCGGTCGGTCGGCATCGAGGGGTTCCGGATCGGCAGGCCGGCGGCGCCCGAGGCGTGTCGGCAAGAAAAGGGCGCAGGACGCAGCAGCCTGCCGCCCCACGCGGCATCGGCCAAGCCGGCGATGATCGCGCACCTCGGGCGCGGCCACCACTGCTGCTGCGGGCCTGCCATCGCAGCGTGGGCCGGAAGTCATGCGCACGGTGCCCGGCGAGCTTGCTAAGGTAAGCGCCTTGCCCCAGGAAGGAGTGCACCGGATGAACCTGCGCCTGCCGCGCCTCGTGCTGCTTGTCCCGCTGATCGCCTGCGCCGCGTGGGCCCCGCCCCCGGCCACAGCGGCGGAGCTGAGCATCCCCCCGATCCAGTACCACCAGCGCACCTTGCCCAACGGCTTGCAGGTGCTCAGCGTGGAGGATCACGCCAGTCCAAACGTGGCGGTGCAGGTCTGGTACCACGTCGGCTCCAAGGATGATCCGCAGGGCCGCTCCGGTTTCGCGCACCTGTTCGAACACCTGATGTTCAAGAGCACCCGGCACATGCACGCCGAGCAGATGGACCGGCTCACCGAGGACGTCGGCGGCGCCAACAACGCCTCCACCGGCGACGACGTCACCAACTATTTCGAGATCGTGCCCAGCAATCACCTGCAGACCCTGCTGTGGGCCGAGGCCGAGCGGCTGTCCAACCTCAACGTGGACGAGAAGAACTTCACCTCCGAACGCGCCGTGGTGGAGGAGGAATACCGCCAGAGCGTGCTGGCCAATCCCTACGGCAAGCTGTTCAACGCGATCGATCCGAAGTCGTACACCGTGCATCCGTACCAGCGCCCGGTGATCGGCAGCATCGAGGACCTGGAAGCCGCCTCGCTGCAGAACGTGATCGACTTCCACCGCACGTTCTACCGCCCGGACAACGCCACCCTGATCGTGGCCGGCGACTTCGACCCGAAACAGCTCGATGCCTGGGTCGATGAGTATTTCGGCTGGATTCCCAGGCCGGCCACGCCGATCCCGCAAGTCACCGCGAAGGAACCGGCGCGCAGGCAGGACAAGCGCTACACCGTCACCAGCGAGACCGCGCCGCTGCCGGCGGTGGCGATGACCTGGCTGATCCCGCCGGCGTCGGACAGCATCGACCGCATCCCGCTGCAGGTAGCCGCCGCGCTGCTGTCCCAGGGCGACTCCTCGCGGCTGTACCAGTCGCTGGTGTATCGCCACCAGGTCGCGCAGGAGATCGGTGCATTCGCCGACACCCGCGTCGGGCCGGGTCTGTTCACCGTCTACGCGGTGCTCGCCAGCGGCCATCAGCCGGCGCAGGCGGAGAAGCTGTTGAACGAGGAGATCGTGTGGCTGGCGACCCAGCCGATTTCGGATGCCGAGCTGGACAAGGTCAAGACGCAATTGCTCACCAGCGAACTGAAACAGCGCCAGACCGCGCAGGGCATCGCCTTCGCGCTCGGCCAGGCCAGCCTGATCGACGGCAACGTGCAGCACGTCAATGACGATCTGGCCGCGCTGCAGCGGGTCAGCGCCAACGACGTGCACCGCGTGCTGCAGAAATACGTCACCGGGGCGAAGAAGGTGACCATCGACTACCTGCCGCAGGCCAAGGCCGCGCCGGCCGCCGTCAAGGGAGATACGAAATGAGGAGCTGCGAAATGAGCCGCGCCAACCGTTTCCGTCTGGCCGTCTTTACGGCCGTCGCGCTGAGCACCGGCATCGCCACCGCGGCCGATTTCCCGACCACGCCGCCGGCGCCCGGTCCGGCGCCGCAGCTGAACGTGCCCACGCCGACCACGCAGACCCTGCCCAACGGCCTGGAGGTGATCAGCGTGCGCCGCGCCAACCTGCCGCTGGTCACCGCGCAGCTGTGGGTGCGTCGCGGCGGCGAGATGGATCCGCCGCAGCTGGCCGGCCTGGCCGACCTCACCGCCAACCTGCTGAGCAAGGGCGCGGCGGGCAGGAGCGCGCCGCAGATCGCCGCCGCGGCCGAGGCGCTGGGCGGCTCGCTGGATGCCTCCGCCGGCTGGGACGAAAGCGCCATCGGCATCACCGTGACCACGCCGAAACTGCCGCAGGCGCTGGGCCTGCTGGCCGAAGTGGTGCGCCAGCCGGATTTCGCCGAGGCCGAAGTGCAGCGTGCCCGCAGCCAGGCGATCGACGACCTGCGCCTGCAGCTCAGCCAGCCCACCGCGCTGGCGTCGCTGGCGGCCAGCCGCGCCGTGTTCGGTGAGGGCGCCTATGGCCACTCGCGTCACGGCACACCCGACTCGCTCAAGCGCATCACGCGCGCCGACGTGCAACGCCTGCACGGCGAACTGTACCGGCCGGACAACGCGATCCTGATCCTCGCCGGCGACATCACCCCCGCGCAGGCGCGTGCGCTGGCCCAGGCCAGCTTCGGCGACTGGAACAAACCGGCCGCACCGCTGCCGCCGCGTCCGGCCGGTCGTGCCGCCAGCCAGCTGCCGCCGATCCTGCTGATCGACCAGCACGGTGCCGGCCAGGCCGGCGTGGTCGCCGCGCACGCCGCGCCGCCGCGCCGCGACGACAGCTACTACGTCGGCAGCGTGGCCAACGCGGTGCTGGGCGGGTCGTACTCGGCGCGGCTCAACGAGGAGATCCGCATCAAGCGCGGCCTCTCCTACGGTGCCGGCAGCCGCTTGCAGGGATTGGGCGATGCTGGCGTCTGGCTGGCCTCGGCGCAGACCAAGAATCCGTCCGCGCCGCAGGTGGTCGAGCTGATGCTGGGCCAGTTCCGGCAGCTGGGCGACAACCGCGTGGATGCCGATGAACTTGCCGCACGCAAGGCGACCTTGATCGGCGCTTACGGCCGCAGCCTGGAAACCACCGCGGGGCTGGCCGGCGAGGTCGCCGAGCTGGCGATCTATGGCCTGCCGCTGGAGCGCATCGGCAAGTACGTCACCGAGGTGCAGGCCGTCACCCCGAAGCAGATCGAGAAGTACGCGCGCAGGCATCTGGCGGCCGACGACCTGCACGTGGTGGTGGTGGGCGATGCCGCACAATTCGGCGAGGCGATCCGCAAGGATCATCCGCAGGCGGTGCTGCTGCAGTCCACCGCGCTGGATCTGGACAGCCCCAGCCTGCAGGCACCGACGGGTCACTGACCCACTGACGGGGCGCGCGGGGAACTCCGGCGACGGCAGGGACACCCCCTGGCCGCGTGCATGGGGCGAAGCGTCGCGGCAGCCATTCGCCGCGGCGCCCTTGGTTTCACCTCGAAGCGACGTTATTTAGTGAACCATTGCGTTCACTAAAATCGCCCGATCCGAGGTCGCCATGCGTGTCCCGTTTTCTTTCCGCCTGCCGCTGCTGGTGCTGGCGTTGTCCCCGCTGCCAGTGCTGGCGCAAACGGCCCATCTGCAGATGCAGGGCGGGCGCAGTTACATGGACGGGTACGGCGCCACCGCGGTGTTCGTCGAAGCGGTGTTCGACGACCATGCGATCGGCGACAGCCGCTGGAGCCTCGCGCCCGACGTCTCGCTGGGCTGGATCGACGGCCGCGACATCGCGCGCTTCCGCGACAACCGCTACCCCACCCGGGAGCAAGCCTGGCTGCTGGCCGCCGGTGCGCGCCTGCAGTACCGCAAGGCCGACGGCGCGCTGAGCCACTGGTTCTTCAGTTTCCAGCCCGCGCTCAACAGCGCGCGCACGCAGGCGTTGAGCACCCCGTACGAATTCGTCAGCACGCTCGGCTGGCAGGGTCGCCGCTTCAGCTTCCAGATCCGCCACATTTCCAACGCCCGCCTGCACCGGCCCAACCGCGGCGAGACCATGGCGCTGGTGGGCGTCGGCTTCGATCTCTGACCGATCGCCTCAGTGCCCGCCCGCGGCGGGCCGCGCCTTGGGCGTGAACGGCGGCTTGGCCAGCCAGATCACCAGCATCAGGCCGATGAAGATCCAGCCCAGGGCGTGGAACACCTCGTTGAAGGAGATCTGGAAACTCTGCTGGGTGATCATGCCGTTGATCACGCTGCCGCCCAGTTGCGGGTCGCCGTGGCCCAGCTGCTGCATCGCGTCGCGGGCGATCGGGCTGTAGGGCGTGATGTGCTCGGCCAGCTGCTCGTGGTGGTTCACCGCGCCGCGGGTCCACATCAGCGTGGTGATCGAGGCGGAGAAACTGCCGCCCAGCGTACGCAGGAAGGTCGACAGGCCGGAGCCGGCGGCGATCTCGTCCTGCTGCAGGTCCGACAGCAGAATGGTCAGCGTCGGCATGAAGAACAGCGCCACGCCCAGGCCCTGCAGCAGCTGCACCATCGCCACGTGGTAGAAGTCGATCTGCAGGTAGAAGTCCGCGCGCATGAAGCAGGTCGCGCCCATCACCAGGAAGGACGCCGCGGCGAGCAGGCGCAGGTCCATGCGCGTGGCGTACTTGCCCACGAAGAACGTCAGCAGCACCGG
>CALCWL010000457.1 GCA_937906285.1 uncultured Rhodanobacter sp.
GCCGCAGTTCGCAGCTGATCGGCACGGTATTCCTGATGCTGGATTTCCGCACGCCGATCGCGCCGCTGCGCGAGGAGCTCCAGCGCCTGTGCGAGGCGTCGCCGCAGTGGGACCGCCGCGTCTGCGTGATGCAGGTCACCGATGCCAACGAGCAGGCCATGCAGCTGCGCATGCTGGTCAGCTCCACCGATTCGGGGAAAAACTTCGACCTGCGCTGCCAGGTGCGCGAGGGGATCATCTGCTACGTCCAGGCCCACTATCCCGAGGCCTTGCCGCGCTGGCGCGGCGAACTCGACCGGAGCCATGCCGGGCCGGGCCCGGTGGACGTTCCCGGCGGCCCGCAGCCGCAGCGATCGCCTTCACCGGAAGACGGCGGACCGCGCCGCCAAGTCCGCTGACGCGTGCTGGCGGGCGCCTTCCAGCGTTTCCCCGAAGCGGCCGCGAGCAGGATCGTGGCGCAGCCGTGCCGGCTGCTTTCGCGCGGTCGACCTGGGGATGCGCTGCCAGGAAATCGCAGGCAGCAACGCACGTCGGCTGAACGCACACCCGCGGACGCCATTGCCCTTCACACCTTGGCAACCGTTTGAATGCCAAGGTCGAAACGTGTCCGGCCGGAGGCGCGCACATGTTTCCCAAACGGGTACTGCTGGTGGAAGACGACGTCGACACGCGCGACATCACCTCCCTGCTGCTGCAGCACGCCGGCTACACGGTGACGGTTGCCCACGACGTGGCAAGCGGCGTCGCCGAATCGGCCAGCATGGGACTCGGCGTGATTCTGGCGGACATGTATCTGGGGCATGGCCAAACCGGCGCCTCGCTGATCCAAAGTCTTCGCGACAGCGGTTCGCGTACGCCTGTGGTGCTCACCTCCGCGGACGAGGAAGCGTGTGTCGCCGCGCGCAATCTCAACGTCATGTTCCTTCCGAAACCCTATGGCCGGCAGGCGTTGTTATCGGTCATGGCGATGGCCCGGCTGAGCAGGGACTGAAACGAACGGGACGTCCGTGCCGCGCATCATCAACGCTGCACGCGAATATCACGCCCGCTTGCCGCGCTGCGCGTTCTGCTGGATGCCCCCGCCAGCCCGGAACCTCCCATGCCACAGCGCATCGTCGTTTGCGCAGCAGCCCGCATGTTGCGATTTGCGCTCACTCCCGGCGCAGACGCGCAGGATCCCTCCGGCGAGGGCGAGTAGATGATCGCCACCGACAGCCCGCGTTGCGCCCATCTGGCCTGCTCCTGCGCGGTCGCCCCCGGCGACGCCTATTGCAGCGAGCACTGCCGCAAGCAGGTCGAGTCGCCGACCTCTGACCAGACCGGCGACTGCCGCTGCGGACACGCCGAATGCGACACCGGGCGTGCGCAAGCCGAGCGGATGCCGTGAGCCGTCGGCTTGGCGACGTGATTCACCGCGGAGAACTGACATGAGCGACGACAAGAGCAAGACCGGCAACCCCGACCGCCTGTGGGTCAATGTCGACGAGGCCTATGAACTGCGCGACTGGGCGAAGAAGTGGGGCACATCCGAGCAGGAGGTGCGCGATGCCGTAGCCAGGGTCGGCAAGGTGGCCGCCGATGTCGAGCGTGAACTCGGGAAGCGCAAGTAGCACCCGAGTACGCATGCATGACCACGCCCGGCGCCCGCACGGACCATTCGGCCTTGCTGATCATCGACATGATCAGCGACTTCGGCTTCCCCGACGGCGACGTGCTCGCCGCCGAAGCCGGCAAGGTGGCCGACAACATGGTGAGGGTTCGACGGCTGTTCCGCAGCCGGCGGCGACCGGTGGTCTACGTCAACGACAACTTCAGGCAGTGGACCAAGGGTTTCCGCGACCTGATCGACTGGGCCGCCCGCATCGGCAGCCGCGGCAGCGCGCTGGTGAATCTGCTGCGGCCGGCCGTCGACGACTTCTACATCCTCAAGCCGCGGCACTCCGCGTTCTACGAGACCGCCCTGCCCAGCCTGCTCGACGACCTCGGCGTGCACGCACTGACCATCGTGGGCGTGGCGGGCGATGCCTGCGTGCTCTCCTCCGCCCTCGACGCCCACATCCGCAAGTTCGACCTGTGGGTTCCTGCCGACGCGTCGGCATCGCTGAGCCGCGAGCGCAACGTGCGTGCGATGCGGTTTCTCGGGGAATCGCTGGGCTGCGACATCACCCCGACGTCCCGCCTCGACCATCCGGATTCCGCTGCCTGAGCGGGTCGCCGTCGGTCGGTGGCGCGCGGGTGCGGTCGGCTTGTCGCGCCGGCGGCGGCTTGCTGCCCCGCGCCAGCGCCAGGCCGTGGGTGAGTTCGGCGCCGGCCAGCACGATGATCGAGGCGTAGTAGACCCAGGTGAGCAGCACCACCAGCACACCGGCCGGACCGTATGCTCCGCCGACGCTGGCGTGGCGGATGTAGACGTCGATGCCGTACTTGCCCGCGATGAACAGCACTGTGGTGAGCAGCGCGCCGCGCCACGCATCCATCCAGGCGATGCGGGCGTCCGGAAGCACGCGATACATGGCGCCGAAAGCCGCGATGAATACCAGCAGCGTGATCACCCATTCCACGATGCTCCACAGCCAGGAATCGGCCGGCAGGAACAGGCGGATCAGCGTGCTCACCACGAACGAAACGATCAGCAGGAAGGCGAACCCCACCACCAGCGCGATCGCCCGCGCGCGTGCCCACAGCCAGGCGGTGAGCGCCTTGCCTGGCCTCGCCTTGACGTCCCAGATCACGTTGAGCGCCCGCTGCAGCTGGGCGAACACGGCCGAGGCGCTGAACACCGTGATGGCCAGGCTGGCGATGCCGGCGAGGTTGCCCAGCGTCGGCGTGGACTTGGCGTTGCCCACCACCAGTTCGATCGCGCCGGCGGCCTTGTCGCCCAGCATGCGGGCCAGCCCGGCGGTCAGCTGCTGTTGCCATTCCGGCCGCAGCGCCGCCAGCAGCCACAACAGCAGCACCATCAGCGGCGCGAACGACAGCGCCGAGTAGAACGCGATGGCTGCCGCCCGGGTGAGCAGCGCATCGTCCGCCACTCCGTGGAGCAGCTTGCGGCCAGCGACGACAAATTGCGACAGTGGCATGGGCTCTCCCGCTTCAGCGCCGTGGCGGCGACCCCTTCGGGGGCTTCTTCTCTTCCTGTTCGAGCCGTCGCTTCCGTTCCTCGTGGCGATGCTGGTCCCTTTCCGCGACCTCGTCGTCGTTGCGGTCGCCGTTGCCGTGCTGCTTGTTGCGGACCGGATCGACCATGGCGCCTGCTCCAGGGAAAAGCCGCACAGTGCATGCCGGTGCATCAAGAGCGGGTGAGCGCGGCCCATTCATCGCCGCACCACGGCCCGCGCGCTAGCGTGCTGGCCGATTCCCTTGCACGGGTTCCTCCATGGCCAGGTTGCGCATCGGCATCTCCGGCTGGCGCTACGCGCCGTGGCGCGGGCGGTTCTATCCGAAGGACCTGCCCCAGCGGCTGGAGCTGCACTACGCCTCGCGCTGGATGGACAGCATCGAAATCAACGGCTCGTTCTATTCGCTGCAGCGACCGCAAAGCTGGCGCGCCTGGTATCGCGACACGCCGCGCGGCTTCGTGTTTGCGGTGAAGGCACCGCGCTTCATCACTCACGTGCGCAGGCTGCGCGAGGTGGAGAAACCGCTGGCGAACTTCTTCGCTTCCGGCGTGCTCGAACTGCGCGAGAAGCTCGGCCCGCTGCTGTGGCAGTTTCCGCCCAACCTGGCCTGGGATCATGCGTTGTTCGACGAGTTCCTCGCGCAGCTGCCGCGCGACAGCACCACCGCGCTCGCAATGGCCCGCCGGCACGACGCGCACTTGCGCCACGCTGGCGACCTGTCCTCGCCGATGCGCAACCACCGACTCCGGCATGCCATCGAGGTGCGCCACGACAGCTTTCGAAACCCGGACTTCATCGCGCTGCTGCGGCGGCACCGCGTGGCGTTGGTGGTTTCCGACGCGCCCACCCGGTGGCCACGGCTGCGCGACGTGACTGCCGGCTTCATGTACCTGCGCCTGCACGGCGACAAGAAGCTGTACGCCAGCGGCTACAGTGATGCCGCCCTCGACGATTGGGCCAGCCGCATTCGTGCATGGATGCGTGGCAGCCAGCCGCGCGAGGCCGGCTTCCGTGTCGGCCGTGCCGCGCCGCCGCCGCGCAAGTCGCGCGACGTCTACTGCTATTTCGACAACGACGCCAAGGTCAAGGCCCCGTTCGACGCGCGCAAGCTGCGCGAGCGGTTCGAGGGCGGCACTCAACGCCGTCCGAAATAGTCATGGGCGGCATGCCATTCCAGCACCGCCGGCGGCACTCGCCCGGCGAGATCCAGGCCGACGGCGGCGCAGGCATCGAGCGTGTCGCGCAGGGCTTTCGCCAGGATTCCGCGGCGCGCCTCCGCCGGCAGGTTGAAGTGCTCGTACTCCAACGCCTCCAGCATGCGCTCCGACCACGCGTACAGACTGTCGCTGCGCTCCTCCAGCCGCGCGCGCAGCCAGGGTCGCAGCGCATGCAGGATCAGGCCTTCCTCGGCGCACAGCGCACGCGCCAGTGCGTCGGCCTGCGGCGAAACGCCACGGAACCACTCGGTGTAGCCCGTCGCGGCGTCGCGCACGACCAGCGGCGGCGGCACCCGCTGCGCCGCGAACTGCCCGATGAACCGCCGCTCGATGCGCCGCGCGTCGCGCAGCCGCTCGGCTTCGATCAGCAGGCCGCGATCGAGGTCGAAGAACTCGAAGAAGCGTCGGTGCAGGCTGCGCATGCGCTGCAGCGGGTCGCGCGAGTAGCCGACCTTCAGCACATCCTCGTCGCGGCACGGCAGCACGTAGACGCAGGTGCGTCCGCAACTGGTGAAGCGCGGCAGGAGTACGTCATCATCCACGGGCAGGTCCGGGTTCGTTCGTCGTGTTCATCGTGACATGACGACCGCGGCGGTAGCGTCGGTGCTCCCCCATGCAGGTTGCAACCGTCATGAGCAAGACACTTCGGGCCTTGGGCATCAACTGCACGCTCAAGTCCACACCGGCGGCGTCTTCTACCCAGAAGATCCTCGATCAGTTGCTGCAGGAGTTGCAATCGCACGAGGTCGAGACGTCATTCGTGCGGGTCGTCGACCACGACGTCAAGCCTGGCGTGAAGACCGACGAGGGCGAAGGCGACGCCTGGCCGGCCCTGCGCAAGCAGGTGCTGGACGCGAACATCCTGGTGTTCGCCACGCCGATCTGGATGGGCCAGCCCTCGAGCGTGACCAAGCGCGTGCTGGAACGCATGGACGCCTTCCTCGGCGAGATCGATGAACACGGCTATTACCCGACCTTCGGTCGCGTGGCGATCGTGGCGGTGGTCGGCAACGAGGATGGCGCCCACCACGTCACCGCAGAGTTGTACCAGGCGCTGGCCGATGTCGGCTTCACCATCCCCGGCGGCAGTTCCGCCTACTGGGTCGGCGAGGCCATGGGCAGCGTCAATTACATCGATCTGGAAAAGACACCGCAGAAGCTCGCCGGCGTCATCCGCACGCTGGCCGGCAATGCCGCGCATCTCGCCGGAATGCTGCAGCGGCAACCGTATCCGCTGCCCTGACCGCGGCGCGACTCAATCGGCCTTGGGGCCGGAGTAGCCGGAGTTGGCATGGCCGGCGCGCGCGGCTACCGGATCGGGATGGCGCGGGTCGTCGTCCGGACCGGCGGCGCGGCGGCGTGCGCGCTCGGCATCGCGGGCGGCCACCACGTCGTCGGTCGCCTCGCCGTCATGTTGCCGGCTGTCGCGCTGCTGACCCGGGACGCGCCTCGGCGCGTTCCTGGGCTGCCCCGGCGCGGAGCCCGCATCGGCTGGATCGCATCCGTTCTTGCGTCGGCGTTGTTCGTCCGTCAGTTGCTCGTCGCCAGGCAAGGTATCGCGGCCGTTGCGGGTATCGGCCGCGCCAAACTGGGGGAGATTCGTGTTGCCCATGGCATGCTCCGCTGGAGTGGACGCGGACAGTGTTGCCTGCTGCCTGTTGGCACGCCGTGCACAAGGCGACAAACGCGTGTCACCACGGTGGCAGCAGGTTCTGGCGGCTCAGCAGGTCGGCCAGCGACAGCGCGACCAGCAAGGCCAGCCACGCGAAGCCTGCCGCCGCGACCAGTCGCAACAGTGGGCTGTCGGTCTTCAGCCGCATGAAGAACACCAGCACCAGCAGCGCCTTCATCGCGGCGATGCCGAGGTTGGCCACTTCGTTGAACACGCCCATCGGGATCAGCGCGCTGCCGGCGCTCAGGCCCAGCAGCACCAGCAGCGCCGCCAGCACCAGCAGGTTGCTGCGCAGCGACGGCGGCACCGGTCCGCTGCGATGGCTGCGCGTCTGGTGCGTGGGCGAACGCGCGCTCATAGCGCCCGCCCGATCAGGTAGATCAGCGGATAGACGAAGATCCACACGATGTCGACCAGGTGCCAGTACAGCGCGGTGAGTTCCAGCGGCGTGTGGTAGTCCTGATCGAACGCGCCGCGATGGGTGCGCCAGGCCATCGCCAGCAGCAGGCCCACGCCGATCGACACGTGCAGGCCGTGGAAGCCGGTAATGAAGTAGTACAGGCAGAAGAACAGCTGCATCGACGCCGCGTGCGGCCCATGCTGCGTGTAGCGGAGACCGGGGATCAGGCCCTCGTGGTATTCGGCCACGTATTCGAAGCCGTGCATCACCAGGAACGCGCTGCCCAGCGCGGCGGTGGCCAGCAGCAGCCACGTCGCCGCGCGCCGGCCGCCCAGTTGCACCTCGCGCACGGCCAGCGCGGCGGCGCAGCTGCTGGTCAGCAACGCGGCGGTTTCCAGCGTGCCCAGCAGCATGTCGGTATGCCGGCTGGCTGCGGCGAACGCCTCGGGAAACATCACCCGGCAGAAGGCGTAGCCGGCAAACAGCACGCCGAAGAACAGGATTTCGGTGGTCAGGAACGCCCACATGCCCAGCGTCGACGCCTCGCGCTGCTGCACGGCGTCATCGAACTGTTCGCGCAGGTGGCGGACGGTGACGCTCATGGCTGCTCGTAGGCGTAGGGGCCGCCGGTGACCTGCGGTGTCTCCTCGAAGTTGTGCAGCGTGGGCGGCGAGGGCGTGGTCCACTCCAGCCCCTGCGCGTTCCACGGATTCGCGCCTGCGCGTGCGCCATGGCGCAGCGACCACAGCAGGTAGCCCAGCGGCAGCAGGTACGACACCGCCAGGATCGTGGCGCCCGCCGAGGACAGCACGTTCAGCACCTGATATTGCGGCAGGTACTCGTGGTAGCGCCGCGGCATGCCTTCCCAGCCCAGCACGTACTGCGGGAAGAAAGTGAGGTTGAAGCCGAAGAACATCAGGATCGCGGCGAAACGCGCCCACGCCTCCGAATACAGCCGCCCGGTGATCTTCGGCCACCAGTAGTGGATGCCGCCCAGGTAGGCCATCACCGAGCCGCCGACCATGATGTAGTGGAAATGCGCCACCACGAAATAGGTGTCGGTGAGGCTCACGTCCAGCGCGGTGGCGGCCAGGAACAGGCCGGTCAGCCCGCCCAGCATGAACAGCCCGACAAAGCCCAGTGCGTACAGCAGCGGCGCGGTGAAGCTGATGTCGCCCTTGTACAGCGTGGCGGTCCAGTTGAAGACCTTGATCGCCGACGGCACGGCGATGATGAAACTCAGGATCGAGAAGATGATGCCGGCATACATCGACTGCCCCGACACGAACATGTGGTGGCCCCAGACCAGGAAGCCGACCACCGCGATGCCGACGATCGCCCACACCATGAACTTGTAGCCGAAGATGCGCCGGCGCACGCCGGCGGTGATCAGCTCGCTGACCACGCCCATCGCCGGCAGCACCATGATGTACACCGCCGGGTGCGAGTAGAACCAGAAGAAATGCTGGAACAGCAGCGGATCGCCGCCCAGCGCGGGGTCGAAGATGCCCACGCCGAACAGCCGTTCCAGCGCGATCAGGGCCAGCGTCATCGCCAGCACCGGCGTGGCCAGCATCATCACCAGCGCCACCGCGTACATCGACCACACGAACAGCGGCAGCCGGAACCAGGTCATCCCCGGCGCGCGCATGGTGTGGATGGTGACGATGAAATTGAGCCCGGTGAAGATCGAGGAGAAGCCCACCACGAACACGCCGACCACGGCCAGCATCACGTTGGAGTTGGAGAACATGGTCGAGAACGGCGTGTAGAAGGTCCAGCCGGTATCCACCCCGCCGAGCAGCAGGCAGGCGATGGTGAACAGCCCGCCGACGATGTACAGGTACCAGCTGAACAGGTTCAGCCGCGGGAACGCCATGTCACGCGCACCGATCATCAGCGGCAACAGGAAATTGCCCAGCGTGGCGGGGATCGAGGGGATCAGGAAAAACCACACCATCACCACGCCATGGAAGGTGAACACCTTGTTGTAGGTCTCTGCGCTCAGCACATCGCCGGCGGGGGTGACCAGCTCCAGCCGGATCAGCGCGGCGGCAAGGCCACCGAGAAAGAAGAAGAAGGTGATCCCCAGCGCGTACAGGATCGCGATGCGCTTGTGGTCGCGCGTGCCCAACCACGAGCGCAGGCTGAAGCCCTCCTCCAGGTAGCTCGGCGCGATCCGTTCAGCGGTACTCATCGACGATCTCCGGATGGTTGCTGCGCGACTTCAGGTAGGCGATCAGCGCCAGCACGTCGCTCTCGTCGATGCGGTCCTGGTAACTGGGCATGATCGGCGCGTAGCCGGCGGCGACCTGCAGCTTCGGCAACATGATCGCGTCGTGCAGGTAGCGCTCGTCGGCCAGCACCTGGCTGCCGTTTGCAAGCGGTACGGTGCTGCCGTAGAGGTTGTCCAGATCCGGCGCGTGCACGCCGGCGTGCGGGTCGTGGCAGCCGCTGCAACCGAAGCGGCGGAACATCGCCGCGCCCTGGGCCGCCAGGCCGGTGCCCGCGTGCGCGTGCAGCCAATTGGCGTAGTCGGCAGGCGTCATCACCACCACCTCGCCGCCCATGCGCGCATGGTCGGTGCCGCAGAACTCGGCGCAGAACAGGTGGTAGGTGCCGGTTTTCGTGGCGGTAAACCACAGGTCGGTGTAACGATCCGGCAGCACGTCCTGCTTCACCCGGAACGCCGGCACGTAGAAGCTGTGGATCACGTCTTGCGAAGTCATCACCAACCGGATCGGCTGGCCCAGCGGCACGTGCAAGGTATTGATCTCGCGCTGGCCGCCGACGTGTTGCACCTTCCACATCCACTGCTTGGCCACCACGTAGATCGGCGTGGCGTCGGCCGGCGGCGTGCGCAGCACCACCCACAACTTCACGCTCCAGGCGAACAGGCCGATGAACATCGCCATGGGGATCAACGTCCAGGTCAGTTCGACACCCAGATGCCGATGCGCCTCGCCTTTGCGATCGGCGGAGCTGCCGTGGCGATACTTCACGCAGAACCAGATCATCACCACGAACACGCCCAGCACCACCACGCCGCTGAGCGCCAGCAAGGTGTCGAACAGGCCGTCGACCCGCCCCGCAAAACCCGATGCCTGCGGCAAGCCGATCATGCGCGTTCCCTGCGTCGGAACCAGAACACGCCCGCCACCAGCAGCAAGGCGAAACCCGCGCCGAGGATCTGCATCAACCGCCCGATCAGCAGGCTGTAGCGGCCGGTGCTCGGGTCATAGCCGCAACACAGCAGCACCAGCTGGTCGATCAGGCCGCCGAGCCTGCCGTGCGAGGCGCCGACCAGCGCCAGCCGCAACGCCGCGGACGGATAGCTGACCCCGAAGAAGTACTGCGCGATCTTGCCCTGCCCGGTCAGCACCACCACGCCCGCCGCGTGTGCGTACTGGTCGTTGCGCTGGTCGAGGAAATAGCGAAAGCCCACCGCCTGCGCCAGCGCGTGGATCGATGCCTGCTCGCCGGTGAGCAGGTGCCAGCGTTCGACGTGCGCGGCCGGATTCATCTTCGCCAGCATCCGCGCGGCATGCCGCGCGTCGGCCGGAGTCTCGCGCGGGTCGATGCTGACGAACACCACCTGGTAGTCTTCGCCCGTGCGCAGCCGCAGGTCCGGCAACGCATGGGCGATGCCATGCAGCAACAGGTCGCACAGGTTCGGACAGCGGTAGTAGCCCAGCGCCAGCAGGGTGGGCTTGCCATCGGTCAGTTCGGCCAGCGTCACGTCGCGGCCGTTGGCGTCGCGGAAGTGCGCCGTCATCGGCGCCTGCGCGCCCACGCGCTGGTCGAAGCCGGCGCGCTGGTTGAGGTTTTTCGGCGGCGGTAGCCCAGCCACAACACACAGCGGCAGCCAGAACAACAACAGCAGCGTGAGCCCCCGTAGGAGCGCACCCTGTGCACAATCACGCCGCGACAAAGCCGATCGCGCACAGGGTGCGCTCCTGCAGGCGTGCCGGTTCATCGCGGCTGCCCCGCTTTTCCGGAACCGCGCGCCAGGATCTCCATCGCCCTCTGCACCGGAATCCGCGCAATGCTCCGCTTGCGATCCACCCACGCGTAGCCCTCCAGCATGCCCTCCTCCCGCCGTCGCTCGGCCGCGAGATCCACATTGGGGTTCGCCTGCAGCCGTGGTGACGGCGGCACCGTCTCGATCGGCGGCGAGGTGGTGCGCAACCAGGTGTGCGCCAGCACGTACATCAGCAGCACGATGCCGGCGAGGCTCGCCGCCAGGATCGCCGCCACCCAATGCAGCCGCCGCGCGGCCACCGCATAGGATTCGTGCGCGTCGCGCTGGCTCATGGCGCGGCCTCCCATGCGGCGCGCTCCTGCGCCAGGCGCAGGTCGAACAAGGCCCAGCACAGCCCGCCGATGCCCAGCCACGCCAGCGCATCGCCCCAGTTCAGCGCG
The DNA here is from genome assembly GCA_937906285.1 of uncultured Rhodanobacter sp. Taxonomy (GTDB): domain Bacteria; phylum Pseudomonadota; class Gammaproteobacteria; order Xanthomonadales; family Rhodanobacteraceae; genus Rhodanobacter. Next base: position 10,831 of record CALCWL010000457.1, read on the forward strand.
AAGCCATGCGGTCGCAGGCTCGGCAGTACCAGCCACAGCGCATACACCGCCTGCGCGAGCAACAGCAGGCCGGCGATGGCGCGCAACCAGCGACGATCCTGCTTGACCCGCCGCGACAGCAGCAGCGCGAACGGCACCAGCAGGTGGAACACCACCAGCCACGCGCCCAGCCACCGCCAGCCGGTGCGCAGCCGCGGCAAGTACCATACGGTTTCGGTCGGCAGGTCGGCGATCCACACCGTGAGGTAGTCCATGAACGCCAGGTACGACCAGGCCAGCACCAGCACCAGCAGGATGCTGCCGATGTCGCCGCGGCGACGCGGTGTGGCGCCACCGTCCGCGTGACAGCACACCGCCAGCGCGGCAGCAGCCAGCAACTGGCCGGTGCCCACGATCAGGCCGAACACCGACGAATGCCAGGCCGGCACCAGCGACATGATCCAGTCCACCGCGGCCACGCTGACGGTGATGAGGTAGACGATCAGCCCCGTCGCGGCGAAGCGGGTGAGCTCGCCAGCCGGATCGCGCAAGCGCCGACGCAACCCGTGCGCCAGCCACAGCCAGGCGGCGAAGCACAGCGCCGCGCGCAGCAGGAAGAACGGCCGGTTCAGGTACCAGCGTTGCTGCGCGATATGCGGCGCGTCCGGCACGCTGGCCTGCATCCAGGGAAACAGCTGCGCCGCACCGATCAGGATCGGCAACAGCAGGATGGCCAGCAAGGGCAGCACCCGGCCGGCCGCCAGCAACGGCACACGCAGTTCGCGCCCCCAGTCGCCGTTGCCGGCCAGCCGGTGCACCATCAGCAAACCCACGCTGCCCAGTGCGGGGCCGAGGAAGAACACGTACGCGGCCAGGTACGACGCCAGCAGCGAGGGTGGCGCGCCCCAGCCCAGCGCCAGGCAGCCCAGCAAGGCCAGCGTGGCGATGAGCGCCACAACCTGTCGACGGCGTGATGCGCTCATCGCGCCTGCCCCGTCGAGGCGGCCGGCGCGGGCAAGGCGTTCAACCGCGCGATGTCCTGCGCATCGAGCCGGTCGCGGCTGGCGTGCTGGCTCAGCTGCAGCGCGCGGATGTAGGCCACGATCGCCCAGCGGTCATGCGGCGTGATGCGATCGGCGTACGGATACATCACGCCGTAGCCGTCGCTGATCACCTCGTAGAAGTGGCTGTCCGCCGCCTGGCGCAGGCGATCGGTGTGGTAGCTCGGCGGCGCCGGGAAGCCGCGCTGCACCACCATGCCCGCGCCGTCGCCGCTGCGGCCGTGGCAGGGAGCGCAGTAGATGTCGTAGCGCTGCTGCCCGCGCGCCAGCAGCGCCTTGGTCATGGGCAAGGGGTTGGCGTAGTCGCTGCCGCCGCCAACCAGCGGCTGGCCATGCGCATCCAGCGGCAAGGCCCGACCCGGTGGCCACAAGCTCGACAGCCGGCCCAGCCGTCCCCCGCTGCTGTCGGCATCCTCCCCGCCCGCCATCGGCACGCTGCCCGGCGGCGGCGTGCGCGCGCTGTTGCCGTTGGCGAACAGCGTGCTGGGCGCGAGCGGTTTGTCCTTCGGCTGCTGGTACATGTCGTGCATCGCTCGCTCGCAGCCGCACAGCGCGAACACGGCAAGCAGCAGGGAGCACCAGCGCAGGCTGCTCATGGCAACACCTGCTCGACGTGCACGGGATCGAGCACCTCGATGTCGTGCAACACCCGGTCGATCTCGTAGCGCGGATCGTCCGCGCGCAGCAGCACGAAGAAACCGTCGCGGCTGGCCGCCTCGAACCGCTCGCTGTTGAACAGCGGATGGTTCAGCCGCGGCAGGCCGTTGCCCACCAGCATGCCGACCACTCCGGCCAGCGCGGCGCACAGGATGGTCATCTCCAGTGCGGCGGGGATGAAGGCCGGCCAGCTGGCATCCGGCCGCCCGCCCACGTCGACGGGATAGTCGATCACCGCCGCATACCACTGCAGCGCCAGCGTGCCGACGCCCCCGAGCAGGCCGCCCAGCAGCATCAGCAGCGGAATGCGGTCCCGCACCGGGCCAAGCGCCTCGGCCAAACCTTCCACCGCGAACGGCGTGTACGCCTCCAGTCGCGTATAGCCGTCCATCCGCAATTGCCGCACCGCCGCCAGCAGGGCGGGTACGCTGCTGAATTGCGCCAGGCAGCCATGGGACGCGCTCATGCGGCAACCCCTCCATGGCGGTGCACCAGCTTGCGCAGCTCGAACATCGACACCAGCGGCAGAACGCGCACGAACAGCAGGAACAGCGCGAAGAACAGCCCGATCGAGCCGAACAGGAAGGCCAGGTCCCACAGCGTGGGATAGAACATGCCCCAGCTCGACGGCAGGAAATCCCGGTACAGGCTGCTGACGATCAGCATGAGGCGTTCGAACCACATGCCGACCAGCACCACGATGCCCAGTGCGAACAGCACGCCATGATGGTGACGCAGCCGCGGCCACCACAACGCCTGGATCGCCACCACGTTGCAGGCGATCGTGGTCCAGAACACCCAGGCGTAGGCGCCGGTGAAGCGCTGCATGGTCATGGCGATGTCGTAGGGGTCGCCGCTGTAGAACGCGGTGAAGATCTCGCTGAGGTAGCTGTAATCGACGAACAAGCCCGCCGCCAGCATCATCTTCGCGAGGTTGTCGATGTGCCGCTCGGTGATGACATTGCCCAGCCCGTAGAAGCGGCGCAGCGGAATGCCCAGCACCAGTACCATCGCGAAACCCGAGAACAGCGCGCCGGCCACGAAGAACGGCGGAAAGATCGTCGAGTGCCAGCCCGGCAGCAGCGCCTCGGAGAAATCCAGCGCCACCATGCTGTGCACCGAAAACACCAGCGGCACCGCCAGCCCCGCCAGCAGCAGGCTCAGCGTCTCGAAGCGCGCCCAGTGCCGCGCCTCGCCGCGCCAGCCCAGGGCGAGCAGGCCGTAGAACACCTGCCTGCCACGTGTGCGGGCGCGATCGCGCAGGCTGGCCAGGTCGGGAATCAGGCCCACATAGAAATACAGGATCGACACGATCAGATAGGCCAGGATCGCGAAGAAATCCCACAGCAGCGAGCTGCGCCACTGCGGCCACACGCCCATCCGGTCCGGATACGGTGCCAGCCAGTAGAAGAACCACGGCCGCCCCAGGTGCAGGATCGGGAAGATGCCCGACACCGACACCGCGAACACCGTCATCGCCTCGGCGTAGCGGTTGAGCGAGGTGCGCCATTCCTGCCGCGCGAGATACAGCGCGGCCGAAATGAAGGTGCCCGCCATGCCGATGGCGATCCACCACACGTAGTCGGCAATCGCGAACGCCCACGCCACCGGCATGTCCAGCCCCCAGATGCCCACGCCCTTCACCAGCAGGTAGCCGATGCCCGCGCCGAGCAGCCCGGTGAAGGCGAGTGCCAGCGCGAACGACAGCAGCCACACCCGACCGGTCGGGCGTTGCAGCACGATGTCGCTGACCTGGTCGGTGACACTGGCCAGGGTGGGATTGCCGAGGAGGACCGGCGCGCTCATGCGTGGCCTCCAATCCCCGCAGGAGCCCGCTCGCGGGCGATGCCTGCAAAAGCATCGCCCGCGAGCGGGCTCCTGCGGATGCGACGCGCGTTCACGACTCCTCCCCCAACGCCGGATTCGGATTGCACAAGCCCGCCAGGTACGTCGTATGCGGCCGCGTGTTCAACTCGCCCAGCAAGGCATAGTTGCGCGGCGAGGCCTTCTCGCGGCTCACCGCGCTGGCCGGATCGGCGATGTTGCCGAAGGTGATCGCGCGGGTGGGACACACCGCCTGGCAGGCGGTGCGTATCTCGCCATCGGCAATGCGGCGGTCGGCCTTGTCGGCGGCGATGTGCGCGGTCTCGATGCGCTGGATGCAGTAGGTGCATTTCTCCATCACGCCGCGGTTGCGTACGCTGACGTCGGGATTGCGCTGCGCCTTCAGTTCCTCGCTGGCGAGGTCGGCGTACTGCAGGAAGTTGAAGCGCCGCACCTTGTACGGGCAGTTGTTGGAGCAGAAACGCGTGCCCACGCAGCGGTTGTAGACCTGCAGGTTCAGCCCTTCCGAATCGTGCACGGTGGCGCCGACCGGACACACCACCTCGCACGGCGCGTGTTCGCAGTGCATGCACGGCACCGGTTGGTGATGGGTGCGCGGGGTGTCGGGCGCGCCCTCGTAATAGCGATCGACGCGAAGCCAGTGCATTTCGCGTCCGCGCCGCACTTCCTCCGCACCCACCACCGGGATGTTGTTCTCCGCCTGGCAGGCGATGGTGCAGGCGTTGCAGCCGATGCAGCTGTTGAGGTCGACGCTCATGCCCCAGCTGTACTCGCCGGGCGGCCGTTCCGGGTACAGGCTGGGCGGCGTCGCCTCGTCCTGCGCGAACGCGGGATCGACGAGGAAGTGCGCCAACGTGCCCGCGCGCACCGGCGCGCGCCCTTCCATCGCGTGATGGTGCTGGGTGGTGGCCAGCACGACATGTTCGCCGGTCGGGTTGATCTTCAGTCCGCCCTCGCACCACGGCAACGCCGCGCTCCGCAACGCATTTGCATCGAAGCCCAGTCGCTCGCCCACGTGACCCGCGCGGCGCCGTCCGTAACCCAGCGGCAGGGTGACGCTGCGCGCCGCCTGCCCCGGCATGATCCACACCGGCGCCTGGGTGTGCCGGTCGCCGATGTGCAGCTCGATGGTGTCGCCGTTGCTCAGCCCCTGTTCGGCGGCCAGCGTGGGGCTGATCAGCGCCGCGTTGCTCCAGGTCAGCAGGCTCAGCGGCTTGGGACACTCCTGCAGCCAGCCGTTGTTGGCATAACGGCCGTCCCACACGGTGGAATCGGGCCGGAACAGCAGTTCGAGATCATCGGCCGACGCAGCCTTCCGGACGTCCGCGGGAAAACCCGCCTTCGCCGTTGCCGTGCGTGTCGGCGCCGCACTGCCGGCGATCACGCCGTCGCGCAGACTGCGCTGCCACCATCCGTCGAAGCCCGTACCGGCGTGTTCGCGCCAGGTCGCCTGCACGATGTCGCGGCCATGGGGGATGGTGCTGCCCAGAATCTTCGCCAGCAGTTCGTGCACCGAGCGCCCGCCATGCAGCGGTGCGATCACCGGCTGCACGATGCTGGCGCTGCCGTCGAACGCACGCGCGTCGGACCATGCCTCCAGCGCGTGCGCCTGCGGCAGGTGCCACTGGCAACATGCCGCCGTCTCGTCGTCGTACAGGCCGAGATGGATGCTGTGCGGCAGCCTGGCCAGCAGGTCGCCGAAATGCAGTTCGGTCGGCGTCGCATAGGCCGGGTTGCCGTCCAGGATCAGCAAGGTGTCGACGCTGCCCTGCTTCATCGCCGTCACCAGGTCTTCCAGCGTGCCGGCATCGCCCGATTCCACCGGATCGAAGTACTCCACCGTGCGGCCGACGTTGCCCAGCGTCTGGTTGAGCAGATGCACCAGCGCATGCACGGCCGGTGGCTGCGAGGGTCCGGCCAGCAGCAGCGAGCTGCCGCGATGGGCGCGCAGGTCGTCGGCCACGGCCTGCAGGCGTGCCGCGGACATGCCGCTGGGTTCGCCCGCCGCCACGCCGGCAACGCCAAGCTCCGCCGCGAGCTCGCGCGCGAACGCGCCGATCCTGCGCGATGCCAGCGGCCAGGCGTGGTCGGCGTTGGCGCCGGTCAGCGAGGGCGTGGCTTCCAGCGCATACAGCCGATTCATCGTGGCCGGCCCCGCGCCCGGCTTGCGCGCCGCGGCGAAGTCGCGCGCATGCCGCAGGTGGCCGGGCATGCCGGCGAGAAAGTCCGCCTCCAGCGCCACGATGCAGGCGGCGCGGTCGACATGGGGCAGCACCTGCAGCGGTGCGCCGAACGCAAGCCGTGCACCTGCCCGTGCCTGCGCATCGTCGACCGCTTCATGGCGATGCCAGCGCGCACCCGGAAAACGCTGCAGGAACTGCTGCCGCTGCCGGGCCAGCGTGGGCGAGTCGATGCGTCCGGCCAGCACATGCAGACCACGGCCCTCGCTTCCGAAGCGCCGGATCAGGCCGGACGTCTCCGCGTCGAAGTCGTCCCAACTGGCGATCACACCCTTGTGTTTCGGCGTGGTCGAGCGATCCGGATCCCACAACTCCAGCACGGCCGCCTGCAGCATTGCATCGGTGGCGCCCAGGCTGGCCGGATGCTTCGGATTGCCCTCGATCTTGCTCGGCCGGCCCTGGTGCGTCTCCACCAGCACGCCGGCCACGTCGTTGCCGTGGCGCAGCGCGGTGGCATAGAACTGCGGCAGCGACGGCGACATGCCCTCGGGCTGGTGCACCCAGGGCACGATCTGCTCCTGCGGCGGACCACTGCAAGCGGCCAGTCCCGCCATCGCCAGCGAAGCACCGAGCAGCTTGAGGAAGCCGCGTCGATCGAGGCTGGGTTCGAGCTGCGCAAGCTGCGGAAAGGCCTCGCGCAACCGGTTTCGCCCTGCCGGCTGCTCGACCAGCTGTTCCAGCGCGCGCCAGAAACGCGGTCCGCGTGCGCCGGCGAGCTCCGCACGCAGTGCGTCGAGTGCAGTCAGGTTGTTCACGTCCACTGACCCGGCACACGCCAAGCCCATCGCAGGAAGGCATTCGGAGGCGGCACCTTTGACGCTGTTCCCATTCCCGATTCCCGATTCCCGATTCCCGGCCCCCTCAGCGATGACATACCGAGCAGTCCGTCAGGCGGCGCGTGTTGATGTGGTACTTGCGCACCAGGGCCAGGCCGAGCTTCTGCTGGTCGGCGGGTTGCCAGTCCATCGCGAACACCTTGTCGCGCGGGCGCAGGTATTTCTGCGGCGCGCGATGGCAGTCCAGGCACCATTGCATCGACAGCGAATGCTCGCGCGCGGTCAGCGGCATGCGGTCGACCCGGCCGTGGCAGCTTGCGCAGCCGACACCCTTCGCCACGTGGATCGAATGATTGAAGTAGACGAAGTCCGGCAGCTGGTGCACGCGCTGCCAGTGCAGCGCCACGCCGCTGCGCCAGCTGTCGACGACCGGCTGGAGCGCGGCCTGGCTGGTGTACAGCTGCGAGTGGCAGGTCATGCAGGTGGAGATCGGCGGGATGCCGGCGAAGGCATCGGTTTCCACCGAGGCATGGCAGTAGCGACAGTCGATGCCCACGTCGCCCACATGATGCTTGTGGCTGAACGGTACCGGCTGCTCCACCGCTTCGCCGATGGCGTGCGGTTCGGCAGTGAACGCGCGCCACGCCAGGGCAGCGCAGGCCAGCATCAGCAAGCCGGCGAACAGGCCCAGCTTGAGGGCCAGGCCGAATCGCGGAGGAAAGATCTGGGTCATGGGGCCGGCCAGTGGCGACGGACACCGGCGTCAATCGCGATGCGTGTCGACGGCACACGAACGACTCGATCAGGAAATCGCCGAAGGCGCGTCGAACGGCAGCGGCCTGGCGCCCAGTTCGAGCAGCGTCGCGTCGGCCGCCGCCAGCGCGGGCTCTTCGCCATCGACCACCACCAGCACGTGGCCGGCGGCGATCTCGTCCTCGAACTGGCGCCGCACCGGGCCGGGTTCGGCGGTGCCGGTGATCAGGCCGACCCAGCCGCCCACCGCAGCGCCGACAGCCGTCATCGCGGCGGCGCCCGCCACGGTGATTCCCAGTGGGGTGAGCGTGAGGGCAACCAGGCCGACCAGCAGGCCGCTGCCGCCGCCGGCCAACACGCCCTTGATGCCGCCGCGGCCGAAGTCGTCGCCGGTGTCCTGGCGATCGTCGGGAATTAGCGTGCTTTCGATGTCGCGATGCGCCACCAGCGAGATGTCGTCGTCGGACATGCCGATCCGGCGCAGGGCATTCACGGCGATCTCGGCGGCCTCGATGTCGCGGGTGCTGAACACATGACGCGTCTTCATGTCTGCTCCGGCTGCAAGAGTCCGGTCGAAGATTCTGGCCACGCCGCAGTGACCGGTGCGTGAGCATGCGACGCCTGCGAGGATCGCGTGGACGAGTCGGAAACATCCCTGTGCCGCGACCGTCACGGGGGGTCGGTTTCAATCCCATGCCGAGGCGCCGCTGCCCTCGCCGAGCCCACCGCCCCGGCCGCCCGACCCCAGGAGTGCATCCCATGCAGAACAAACACGACATCGCCACTCTCAACAGCCTGATTGCCACCACGCTGGACAGTGCCGACGGCTATGCCGAGGCGGCGGACGAAGCCAGGAGCCCGTCGCTCACGGCGCTGTTCCGCGATCGCGCGGACGAGCGCCGGCAGGTTGCCTCGATCCTGCAGCAACGCGTACGCCTGCTCGGCGGCGAAGCGGAACGCGACGGCACCACGCTGGCCGCGGCCCACCGCATGTTCGTCAACCTGCGCACCAGCCTCACCTCCAACGACAACAAGGTGGTGGTGGAGGAAGTCGAACGCGGGGAAGACCACATCAAGCACAAGTTCGAGGACGCGATGAAGGACGAGGACATGTCGCCCGACACGCTCTCCGTCGTCGCCGACGCCTACACGTCGGTGCGCAACGGCCACGATCAGATGCGCGACATCCAGCGCGCGTTCCGGGACTGAACCGCCGCCGATCCGTCCACGAGGCGCGGCCCCGCCTCATGCTCCGCGCCAGAGCGCCGGCTCGTCGCGGCACCTCAGTGCCCGGCCTTGCGCAGTTGCTTGCGCATGTCGTGCACGTCGCCGGCGTCGACGCTGCCTGCGTGATTGCCCCAGGCGTTGCGGATGTAGGTGGTGAGCTGGGCGATCTCGCGGTCGTCCAGCTTGTCGGCAAACGCCGGCATCGCCAGCGCGGTTTGATCCGCCTTGGTGGCAGGTACCCGGTCCCCCTGCAGGATCGCCGCGATCAGGGTGTCGGGTTCGGCCGCCTGCACTGCCGAGCTGTTGCGCAACGGCGGGAACGCACCGCTCTGGCCGGTGCCGCCGCGCATGTGGCAGGCTTCGCAATTGTCCAGATACAAGGCCGCACCCCGCTTCATGGTGCCATCGCCCACGCTGGCCTGGCGCTCCGTTCCCGGCGCCGGCAGGCTCTTCAGGTAGACCGCGATCGCGCGCCGGTCGGCTTCGCTCAGGTACTGGGTGGATTGCTCCACCACCTCGGCCATCGCGCCGCCCGCGGTGGCAATGGCGTTGCGGCCGCTGCCCAGGTACTCGACGATGTCCTGCTCGCTCCACTGGCCCAGGCCGTCGCGCTTGCCGCCGGTCAGCGCCGGTGCGTACATGTGTTCTGCAAAGCCGCCGGCGAGCGGGTGATCCTTGTCGACGGCGCCGGCGAAGTTCTTGTCGCCATGACAGGCGCCGCAGTGGCCTAGACCGCGCACGAGATACGCGCCGCGATTCCAGGCCGCGGACTTCGTCGGGTCGGAACCATAAACGCCCTCATGCAGGTACATGCCGTTCCATACGGCCATCGCGCCGCGCACGCTGAGCGGCCACGGCAGCTCGGGCGCGCGGTTGACTGCGCGCACCGCCGGGCGCGTGCCGAGGTAGGCCTTGATGTCGCGCACGTCGTCGCGGCTGATCCGTGTGAACCACGGATAGGGAAACGCCGGATACAGGTGATGGCCGTCGCGCGCGATGCCTTGGTGCATGGCGCGGTAGAAGTCGTCCTCGCTCCAGTCGCCGATACCGGTGCTGCGATCCGGCGTGATGTTGGTGGAGTAGATCGTGCCGAACGGCGTGGGCACGGCGCGGCCGCCGGCGAACGGTGCGCCGTTGTCGGCGGTATGGCAGGACATGCAGTCGCCCGCGCGCACGAGATAGCGGCCATGCTCGGCCGAAACATGCGGACCCGGGCTGGTGCGCTGGACTTCGGCCGAG